>NZ_JAEFCH010000035.1:0-47841 GCF_016406015.1 Acidovorax sp. IB03
GGGCAATCAATGAGGTCCCGGCGGGCGCTTAGCAACTCCTTAACGGAACGGCTAGCAGAATGTGCGGCCCCTTTTCTGCGTTGGCACCAGCCGCCTGTCAGCGCTGGTGCTTTGGCAGTTTTCAGTACCCCAGCGTCTGCCCATCGGGGTTGCGTGGATCGGAGTAGCCATACAGCTGCCCGTTGCGGATCTGGATGGTCTGCGTACGGCCCATCGAAGGCTTCACTGCGATGTTGTGGCCGCGTTGCTTGAGCAGGGCCAGCGTGTCGGGCGAGAGGCCCTTTTCCACGCGCAGCTCATCAGGCGTCCACTGGTGGTGCACGCGGGGGGCCGCGGCGGCTTCGGCGGGGTTGTTGCCAAAGTCGATGGTGTTCACCACGGTTTGCAGCACGGTGGTGATGATGCGGGCGCCGCCGGGGCTGCCGGTCACCAGCGTGGGCTTGCCGTCTTTGAGCACCAGGGTGGGCGTCATGGAAGACAGGGGGCGCTTCTTGGCGGCCACCGCGTTGGCGTCGCCGCCGACCAGGCCGTAGGCGTTGGCCACGCCGGGCTTGGCCGAGAAGTCGTCCATCTCGTTGTTCAGCAAGATGCCGGTGCCCTTGGCGACGATGCCGCTGCCAAAGTTGGTGTTCAGCGTGTAGGTCACGGCCACGGCGTTGCCCGCCTTGTCCACCACCGAGTAGTGGGTGGTCTGGTCGCTTTCGTACGGCTGGGGCTGGCCGGGCTTGATCTCTTTGGCAGGACGAGCGCGGTTGGGGTCGATGGTCTTGGCCAGCGATTCGGCGTAGCGCTTGGAGGTCAGGCCCTTCAAGGGGATCTTCACGAAGTCGGGGTCACCCAGGTATTCAGAGCGGTCGGCATAGGCCAGCTTGCTGCTTTCAGCCATGTGGTGCAGCGTTTGCGCGCTGTTCTGGCCCCACTGGGCCAGGGGCCACTGCTCCAGCATGTTCAAAATTTGCACCAGGTGCGTGCCGCCGGAAGAGGGCGGGGGCATGGTCACCACTTCGTAGCCACGGTAGGTGCCGCGCACGGGCTCGCGCTCGGCCACCTTGTATTCGCGCAGGTCTTGCAGTGTCACGGCACCGGCGTGCGGGGCCATTTCGGCGGCAATCTTCTGGGCGATGGCGCCTTCGTAGAAAGCCTTGGCACCTTGCTGCGCAATCAGGCGCATCGATTGGGCCAGGTCTTTTTGCACCAGCAGGTCGCCACGCTTCAGGGGCGCGCCGTCCTTCCAGAAGATCTCGGTGGTGGCGGGCCACTTGCCCATGTTCTTTTGCTCCTGGCGCAGGATCTTGGCCAGGGTCTCGCTCACGGGGAAACCTTTTTCTGCCAGCGCGATGGAGGGTGCAATCACCTTGTCGAGCGGCATGGTGCCCCATTTCTTCAACGCATGCTCCATGCCGGCCACCGTGCCGGGCACGCCCACGGCGTAGTGGGTGTAGAGCGACTTGCCGTTGATGACGTTGCCCTTGTCGTCCAGGTACATGTTGCGGCTGGCCTTGAGGGGCGCCACTTCGCGGAAGTCCAGCGCCACGGATTTGCCGGTCTTGGCGTCGTGCACCATCATGAAGCCGCCACCGCCGATGTTGCCCGCGTTGGGCAGCGCCACGGCGAGCGCAAAGCCAATGCCCACAGCGGCGTCGACGGCGTTGCCACCGGCCTTCAGAATATCGAGCCCGATGCGCGAGGCCAGCTCTTGCTCGGTGGCCACCATGCCGTTGTTGGCCACCACGGGGTGGAACACGTCCATGTCGAAGTCATACGCTGCGCTGGCGGCTGCGGCAGCGGATGTCTGTTGCACTGCAGCAGGCGCGGTGGACGCTTGCGGCGGGGTCGCACTGCAGGCCGCAAGGCTGGCCAGGGCCAGCGCAAGGCTGGCGGACAGCAGGGTTTGCCGGATGTTCATGGGTTTGCCTCCTTAAAGAATAGGTGGCACAAGTGTAGGCCGACTGCGGGGCTTCGGTGGGGTGTGGGTCGTCAGGGGTCGTGGCACGAAACTGGCTTTAGCACCGGCTGCGGATGTACAGAAACTGTATACACTTTGTCGTCAGCACACGGCGGCCACTGCACCACTTTGGATGCCTGCCAACCACCTCGCGGAGATACGGAGATACCTATGGGCCTGAGCACCCACGTTTTAGACACCATGCACGGCTGCCCCGCTGCGGGCATGGCGGTGCGCCTGTATGCCACGCAGGGCGAGCAGGCCACGCTCGTCAAGTCACTGGTGCTGAACCACGACGGCCGCACCGATGCGCCCTTGTTCGACAACGCCAGCCTGCGCACCGGCACCTACCGGCTGACGTTTGATGTGGCGGGCTACTTCAAGGCCCGGGGCGTTGCGCTGCCCGAGCCGAATTTCTTGAACCAGGTGAGCCTGGACTTTGGCATTGCCCATGCCGACCAGCACTACCACGTGCCGCTACTGGTCAGCCCCTGGAGCTATTCGACCTACCGGGGGTCTTGAGCCCAGGGGGAATGCAAGCAGGCGCTATTTATTTGATAGCTGCTTGCGCTTTTTGAGTGCGCCTTTCAGTATCTTTTGACCTTGCAAGGCACGCGATGAAAGCGCTGGCAGCTCCTGCTTTCATAGCGGCAGATGGGTCAGAGCTGGCCTTCGGTCAGGGTGTCGAGCTGGAAATTGCCGCTCTTGTCCCACAGCCAGGTGTCGGTATAGGTCACCTTGCCCAGGCGGCTGGGCGTGGGGTAGGGGGCGGCAGCGCGCACGGTGCGTTCAATCTCGGCCACTACCTCGGGCGCGTGGCGGGGGGCGCGGGTCCAGTGCAGGCGGGCTACGCGGCCCTGGCGGTCAATGTCCACTTCCAGCACGCCAATGGCGTACAGCATGGGCGGCAGCTTGCCCTTGTAAATGCGCTGCTGGTTGTGGCTGTAGAGGTGGCTGGCAGCGTCCTTGCGGTAGTCGCGCGGGGTGGCGGCGGCAGATGCCTTGGGTGCAGGCGTCGCGGCAGGGCCAGCCGCGGTGTCCCGGCTGGGCATTTTGCTGTCTTGTGCCGTAGGGGCCTGGGGCGGAGGCGACTTGCAGGCTGCCAGGGCGGCCATGGCGCTGGCCAGCAGCCAGCGCAACCAACTGGTACGGTTGCCTTGGGCGCGCGTGGCGCGCTGGGGTGGAATGGATGGCATGCTGGCGGGGGAGTCAGACAACTCGAAACACAATGGCTGCGTGCGGTAACGCCGCGCGCAGCCTTCAAGGTGAAAGGGCCGATGTGACGGATGTAGGTTTGCTGGTGGCCGCGCTGAACAAGGGCGCAACCGCGTGGCTGGTGAGCGTGAAGTCTACCGAAGGCTCGGCCCCAAGGGAATCCGGGGCCTGGATGGCGGTGCTGGCCGACCGCGTGATCGGCACCATTGGCGGTGGCCACCTGGAGCACCAGGCCATGGCCGACGCGCGCAGCCGCCTGGCGGGCGAGCCTGGCGAGCCGCAGGTGCGCTATGCCCTGGGCCCCGCCCTGGGTCAGTGCTGCGGCGGCGTGGTGCACCTGCGGTTTGAGGCGCTGGGCCCGGCCGATGCCGCCAGCCTGCCCGCCCGCCTGCAAGGCTCGCGCGTGCCCGTGGCCCTGTTTGGCGGCGGCCATGTGGGCCACGCCCTGGCGCGAGTGCTGGCGCCGCTGCCTTTTGCGCTGACGTGGATCGACAGCCGCGACGGCATCTTCCCGCCCCATCCGCCCGAGGGCGTGGTCTGCGAGCATTCCGAGCCCGTGCACCTGGCCGTGCCCACGCTGCCAGCGGGCTCGCGCGTGCTCATCATGAGCTTCAGCCACGCCGAAGACCTGGACGTGGTGGCCGCGTGCCTGCGCCGCCAGCGGCAGCAGCAGGATTTGCCCTTCATCGGCCTGATTGGCAGCAAGACCAAGTGGGCCACCTTCTCGCACCGGCTGGCCGAGCGTGGCTTTAGCCCGGCCGAGCTGGCGCAGGTGACTTGCCCGATTGGCGTGCCCGGCATCCACGGCAAGCAGCCCGAAGTGATTGCCGTGGCGGTGGCTGCGCAATTGCTGCAGACCCTGACGCCGTAAGAACCTGCGCCGGTGATCTGAAACGCACGGAATCTGGAACAATTCGTGCAAGCACCTTCGGGTGTTGTCAGTAAGTGTTGGTCGCAGCGGTGCCCCGGCCCGCTGGCCCTTCCTGTATGGAGAGGCCAGCCAGCCAAGGTGCGCGACCTGTGTGTTCTGCTCAGAGCGCCCGCAGTGGTGAGCAGGTTTGCAGCGCCATGCGCTGCCAAGGTTGAGATATGGAAAGCTACGTTCTCGACTGGGCCAACCTGCTGTTGCGCTGGGTCCATGTCATTACCGCCATTGCCTGGATTGGCTCGTCGTTCTACTTTGTCTTTTTGGACAGCAGCCTCACGCCACCCGAAGACGAAGACCTCAAAAAGCAGGGCGTGAGCGGTGAGCTGTGGGCCGTGCACGGCGGCGGGTTCTACCACCCGGTCAAGTTCAATGTCTCACCGCCGCAGTTGCCCAAGCACCTGCACTGGTTCTTTTGGGAGAGCTACAGCACCTGGCTCAGCGGCTTTGCGCTGTTCACGGTGTCGTACCTCTACAGCGCCAGCACCTACCTCATTGATAAATCGAAGATGGACTGGGCGCCCGCCACCGCCATCATCGTGGCGCTCGCCTTCTTCGTGGTGTTCTGGCTGCTGTACGACGCCATCTGCCGCATCTTTGGCCAGCGCAAGAACGGCGACGCCATCGTGGGCGCGCTGGTCTTCGTGCTGGTGTGCGTGGCCTCGTGGCTGGCCTGCCACTGGTTTGCAGGCCGCGCGGCCTTTTTGCTGGTGGGCGCGATGATCGCCACGGCCATGAGCGCCAACGTGTTCTTCTGGATCATCCCCGGCCAGCGCACGGTGGTGGCGCAGATCAAGGCGGGGCAGCCAGTGGACCCCATCCACGGCAAGCGCGGCAAGCAGCGCAGCGTGCACAACACCTACTTCACGCTGCCGGTGCTGTTTGCCATGCTGAGTAACCACTACAGCTTTACCTGGAACCACCCGCAAAACTGGCTGGCGCTCATCCTGATGATGTTTGCGGGCGCCGCCATTCGCCAGTTTTTCGTGATGCGCCACGGCTACAAGCTGGGCCGCAACGGCAACCCGCTGCCGTATGCGCTGGTGGGCGTGGCCGTGATCGTGGGGGCCATGGTGTGGATGCGGCCTGCTCCTGTTTCAGTAGCTGGCAGCGCAAGCGCCACAAGCGCTGCAGGCCAAAATGATGCAAAGGCTGATTTTGCTGCGGTGCGGGGCGTGCTGGAGCAGCGCTGCTACACCTGCCATGGTGCGCAAGTGCAGATGAAGAACCTGCGGCTGGACGAGCCGACCCTGGTTCGGCAAAACGCCCAGGCCATCTACCAGCAGGTGGTGGTGCAAAAGCTGATGCCCATGAACAATGCCACGCAGATTACCGATGCCGAGCGTGCGCTGATTGGCCGCTGGTTTGAGGCGGGGGCGCTGGTGCCTTGACGGGTGTTTTTCAGAGGCTGGCCGCGCTCACGCCACCAGCATGTTCAGGTCTGCGGCGGGCATTCCGGTGTGCAGCACCAAGCCGGTAGCGGTTTGTTTGGCTTCGTGCTTGGCGGTGGCGGCCACGTTGGCCACTTCTTCCGCGTGGCGAAAGCTCCCCGGCGTGACGTGAACCGCACCCACCGCCAAGGTGGTGCACGGGAAGAACCTGCGCACGCCGTGCCGGTCTTCAGAGTGGATGCCGCCAGACCGCCGGGCTGATTCGTCAAACAGGGCCAGCGCTTCGCGCCCAAAGTCCTGGATGATGTTTTTGCAGCGCTGGCGCCAGTTGCTGCTCTGGAAGATCAGCATGAAATCGTCCCCACCCACATGGCCCACAAAGTCGCGCCGCGCATCGCAGTGCATGGTGGCCAGGCGCGCCACCAGCCGGATCATCTGGTCGCCGCGCCAGTAGCCGTAGTGGTCGTTGAAGGGCTTGAAGTGGTTCAGGTCGGCGTAGCAGGCCACGAACTCGGTGCCGTTGTCCAGCAGCCGCTGCATGTGCAGGCTGATGGGGATGTTGCCCGGCAAGAACGTGAGCGGGTTGGCGTGGCGGGCCGCTTCGATGCGCGTTTCGGTCACGGCGCGCACCAGTTGGTCGCCCGTGCCCAGGCCGATGTAGCGGCCGTTGTCCGTCACGATGTAGCCGTCGCTCAGGTAGCGCTGGTCTTGCGATGTGAGGATGCCCATGAGCTGCTCCACATCGCAGTCTTGCTCCACCACGCGCGGCGCGGTGTTGGCAAACGCCAGACAGGGCTTGCGCCCGTGCACTTCGCGGAAGTACAGCGTGGCGTAGTGGTTCATGAACTGCTGGCGGTTGATGAGGGCCACGGGCTGCGTGCCGTCCACCACGGCCAGCGCGTGCAGTTCGGTGCGTTCGTGGAACATCGCGGCCACCGCGTCATTGGTCGTGGTGGGCGTGACGGGCGGGGCCTGCACCACGCGCAGGCTGCGCAAGATGCTGGGGCGCGCGGTTTGCCCCAGGTGCGGCAGCACGGCCACCCGGCGGTCGTGCAGCACATCCAGGGCCGGACCCTCGATGGTTTCACGCGCCATGGCTGCGGGCCGCCCCAGCAGCCAGCCCTGGCCGTAGGGTATGTCCAGGTCCCGCAGGGCGCGCAGGTCGTCCTGGGTTTCGATGCCTTCGGCGACCAGCGTGGTGCCAAACACATCGGCAATGCCTTTGATGGCTTGCAGCATCTGCAGGTTTTCGGGGCGGTCGCTGATCTCGCGGATGAAGTACTTGTCGATCTTCACGAAGTCGGGCTTCACCTCGGACCACAAGCGCAGGCTGGAGCGGCCATCGCCAAAGTCATCGAGCGCCATGCGGGCGCCGCAGGCGTGCACCGCGTCAATGGCTTCGCGCAGCAGGGGCATGTTGGTCACGCGCTCGTGCTCGGTAATTTCCAGCACCAGCATCCGCGCATTGAGGCCGCAGCTGCGCACCGCTTCGCCCAGCTTGGCCATGCCCACCATGCCCACGCCGTGGACCAGAGCGTCAGCGCTGATGTTCACGAACAGGCGCCCTGGCGTGGCCTGGGCGCTCCATTGTTCCAGCGCGGTGAAAACGCAGAACAGCTCGAAATCCTGCAGCACGCCCTCGCTGCGGGCCTGCGCCAGCAGGGCGTCGGGTGCGTGCCAGGGGCCGCCCTGGGGGCCTCGGATCAGTGCCTCATGGGCATAGACGCTGCCCTCGCGCAGATCGGCAAGGGGCTGAAAAACGCAATGCAGCGCGCCATCGCGCATCAAGCCCGCCAGCGGGCCTGTGCCATGGCGTGCAGCGGGCGACAGTTGCGCCACCATCGCTTCCCGTCGGCTGCACTGTGTGTTTTGCATCGCTTGTGTTGAATCCCTGAGCAGGGGCTGACGATAGCGGCGGCTTGTGACAAGGTAGTTACAAGTGGCAAAAGAGGGATGAGGAGCCTTCACCAGGCTGCGGTGGGCGCTGTAGCTCCTGGTTTGCTATTAAATGTATAGCTGATTGCGCTTTTGTATTAAGCGCTGGATGCCAATTCGCCTTGTGTATTTGAGGGGTTGCCTTGTTGCAAAGTCACCCAAGAAAAAGGGGCCTGAAACAGGCCCCTTGGCACATCGTGATGGAGCAGACGAGCAGCCGCAGCGCGCTACCCGCCTATCCCAAGCCGCTTTAGAAACGGTGGCGAATGCCGACGCCAAAGCTGGTGCCAGAGGTTTGGTTGGTGATCTTGTCGCCCATGAACATGGCGTACACGTCGGTGCGCTTGGACAGGAAGTGGTCGTAGCCCACCGTGTAGGTCTTGCGATCCACCTTGGTTTGCGACAGGTCGGTCTTCACCCATTCGACCAGCACCTTGCCCGCGGGGCCCACGGGCACCGAGGCGCCCAGTTGCACGGTCTTGGCCTTGTTCGGGCTGTTGTCGGCCTTGGCCTGGCCATAGCTCACAAAGGGCTTCACCACGCCGAAGTCATAGGCGCCCAGCAGCATCCAGTCTTTCTTGGTGGTGCCCAGGTAGCTGCCTGCGCCGGGGTTGCTGATCTGGTCGCGTTCATAGAAGCCGGTCAGCGTCAGCGGGCCGCCAAAGTAGAAGAAATTGGCACCCACGTTCTTCTTGCCGTTGTTGCCGGCCTGCTCGCCAAACTGGTACTGCAGGTTGGCCTTGAAGCCGCCGATGTTGGGTGTGCTGTACACCAGCTGGTTGCTCCAGCCCGTGTCAGAAGGCGTGGTGGCGCCCCAGCCTGTGCCGTTGAACAAAGGCACGTTCATGTGCAGGATCAGGGGCGAGAAGGTGAACGAGTCGCCCAGCGGGTTGCCCACCACGGAGGGCAGGAAGTTGGGCGCCATCCAGCGGCCCAGCATCACCGAGCCAAAGCTGCCCGAGAGGCTGACGTTGGCATCGCGCGAGAAGAAGGTGTCGTTGGCGAAGCGGCCCTGGCTGCCAGTGTCCACCTTGATGAACGAGGTCAGCTGGAAGTTGGCCTTGAGGCCGCCGCCCAGGTCTTCGGTGCCCTTGAAGCCAAACCAGGATGTGGTGAGGCCACCGCTATCGACCACCGACTTGCGGCCTGCATCGCCAGAGTTTTTGATGGAGCCGGCAAACACATCGACCAGACCGGACACTTCAACCGAGCTCTGGGCATGGGCGCCGCCAGCGCACAGCAGCACGCCGCCCAGCGAAAGGGACAGTGCCAACAGGTTTTTTTTCATGGGTTCTCCTGGGTTGGGAAGGGTTGTAAACAAAGTCAAAAATGAATGCTTGGGAAGTTGCGCCATTGCGCTCTCGGCCGCTGTGGCGCTGCCGATGGCCGCCTGGTGGCGCACTTCGCTTGCATGCCATAAGGCTGAGCAAGTTTTGTGCCCTGGCTTTGCATCCCGGCGGTTGCATATTGTCACTTTTGGCCGCAGGGGTCGGCACCGTAAGAGGGCGCTATGCGCTGAATGCACAGGATTGAGCACGGGATGCACGTCCGCCAAAGGGGCATGGCTGCGGGCTTTGAGCTAATCGGGGTAGGTTCCGCGCGGCTTTTGATCTTGCTCAAAGCCTTCTGCGGCCTGCGGCGGCACATTCAATCGCATGCTGCCATCCAACTTATTTTCCTTGCCCGTCCAGACGGAAGTATTTGCCGCCGGCGAAGTGCTGCGCAGGCGTAATGAGGTGCTCACCTCTGTGCTGCACCTGGAAAGCGGGAGGGTGCTGCGCGGCTTCTACGAAGAAGGCTACCTGCGGCACCAGTTGGGTGCGGTAGAAGGCCCGTTCTGGCTCGACGCTGCATCGGCGTTGCTTGGTCTGCCCTTGCCGGTGGACATGGTGGCTGAAACGCGTGTGCAGTTGCGCCGGGTACCGATTGCGGAGTTCCGCCAAAGCTTGGCCGCCATGCCCGAAGGGGCGCGTGGCCTGCTGCTCGACATGGCGTCGGGCTATCGCCAGCAGTCTGAACTGGCGGTGAGCCGCCTGGCCCACGACGCGGAAACACGCTGTGCCCAGTGGTTGCTGAACCATGCCCAGCAGGATGCGTCCGGCACCATGCGCGTCACGCTGCACCAGCGCAAGCGCCTGATTGCGGCGCAGCTGGGCATCGCCCCGGAAACCTTCTCGCGCGTACTTCGTCATCTGCGCGAGATGGGTCTTATCCACGGCACAGGCAATGTGCTGAACCTGCCGCAGCCTCTGGCGCTGCAAACCATGGCAGGTAGCTGACAACATTGCAGCACTGAATCGCTGAATCTTGAGGGACGAACGCGCTGGTTTTCAGCGCGTTTGCCATTGGCTGGCGGCTGTGTCTACACTGCGGCCATCCCCTGTCGGTGCCCTGCGTTGGGACCTTGCAAAGCCCAGTTGCCCTAAGGGTTTCTCCGTGTGATTTGATGAGGGTTCCACCCAAGCGTGGCCCTGGATGTACTGCGTATATTTGCTGGAAGCCTTGCTGCCATCACCAGCCTTTATGCCCAGCCTGCCACCTGACTACCCAGCCCATGTTATGCGCGCCACGGCTTGCGCAGGCAGGTTGGCGTGCGGTTGCGGCAGAGTGCTGTTGCTTATCTCTGCGGGCGCGCCATGACCCCACGCCCTGCTCCAGCACAGCCTTTCGAAGCTCCGTCCTGGCATATGCCCGGGCCTTGGGTGCTGCGCATGATTCTGGTGGCGGTGTGCGCCATGGTGCTGGCGGGGGCTGGCGCCGCTTGGCATATGTCCCAGGTGTCGGGCCAAGAGGCGATGCGCCGTGTGGTAGCGCAGCAGACCGACGAGGTCGAAGTGATTGCGCGCCTGCTGGCCAGCAAGATGGAGCAGAGCCAGAAGGTGTTGCGCACCATGGCTGCAGGTGTCACGCCGCGCATGCAGGATTCCAGTTTTTTTGACGACCAGCGGCAGTATCTTGCGCTGCCCGCCCTGGGCTTTTTTGATGCGGTGCAGGTGGTGGGCAGCGACGGTGCCATGCTGCTCAACCTGCGCGGGGGCCGGCCTGTGGCCGCAGCCTCACTGGAGCCTGCCGAACGCGATGTGCTGCGGCGCACCCTGGCCGATGGAAAGCCCCAGGTATCGGAGCTGGTGGCCGGCGGAACAGGCGACGCCCGGGTGACTTTCACCATGCCCATGCACCGGGAAGATGGCTCCGTGCTGGGGGCTGTGGGCGGTGCCCTCAAGCTGCAATCGCAAAGCCTGCTGCCGCCTTCCATGGCGCTCCCTGAAAGAGACGATTCGCGGCTGGTGGTGTTCTCGCGGGACGGAACCATCCTGTCGCATTCTGACCCCACCCGGGTGCTGGGCAATGTGCGGGACGAGGCGGGGTTGTCAGCGGTGTATGCGCAGTGGCTGCAGCAAGCCCAGCCGCTGGTGGGCCGAGGCATCACGCAGGTGATGCCCGACCACATCGTCAGCATGGCGGGCATGCCGCTGCCCCAGTGGGTGGTTGCCCGGGTCAGTTATTCGCGCGCTTTGCTGGCGCCGCTGGCGGGTGCGCAACGCGATGCATGGTGGACCGTGGCCGGTGTCCTTAGCGCTGGCGCCGCGCTGCTGGTGCTGCTGCTGGGGTGGATGGCCCAACCCCTGGCCCGGCTGCGGCTGGCTGCACAGCAACTGCTGCAGGGCGACACCCAGGGGGGCGTGCAGTGGCCCCGGGTGCGTGGTGAAGTGGGTGACCTGGTTCAGGCGCTGGAGCGGCTGGCGCGCCAGGGCAGCCAGCATGCGGAGCAACAGTCCACGCTGGGCAGCCAGTTTCAGGCGATTCTGGACCACGCCTCGGTCGGTATCGTCATCACGCGCCACGGCGTGCTGGAGGTGGTGGGGCGGCAAACCTGCCTGATGCTGGGCTATACCCCTGCCGAACTGCAAGGCAAGCCCGCGCGCACCATCTACGCCTCCTCTGAAGAATATGCCCGCGCTGGCGCCAGGGTGCAGGCCGAGTTTGCGGTGCACGGCGCGTTTGATGGCGACGTTTGCTTCATGCGCAAGGACGGCAGTCCCGTGTGGGCGCGCGTACAGGGGCGGGGCGTGGGGGCTGGGTCCATTGACGGCGGCACGGTGTGGATTCTGGAAGACATCACCGCGGCCCGCGAGGCGCAGCAGCAAAAGGCCTGGGAGACCGAGCACGATGCGCTGACCCAGCTGTTCAACCGTGCGGCGTTTGACGAGCGTCTGGGAGCCCTGCTGGCCGAGCGCGCCACCCGTTTGCGCGATGACGGTGCGGCGCCGCATGCTGCGGCTGCAGGCGAGGGCGTGGTGTTGTTCATGGACCTGGACCATTTCACCGTGGTGAATGACCTGGCGGGGCATGACGCGGGCGACGATGCGCTGCGCCACGTGGCGCGGCTGCTGGAATCCCAAGTGCGACAGCTGGGCTGGGCTGCCCGCATGGGCGGCGACGAATTTGCCGTGGTGCTGCCAGGCTGTGCCTTGGCGCGAGGCCAGGCGGTGGCAGAGCAACTGCGCCAGGCGGTGCAGGCCTGGGCACCGTCGTACCAGGGCAGCAGCTTCACCCTCAGCATGAGTATTGGTCTGCTGGCTCTGGAAGCGTCCATGCAAGACGTGGCTTCCGTCTTGTACGCTGCCGACATGGCGTGCTACGACGCCAAGCGTGCGGGGCGCAACCGGGTACAGACGGGCCGTGCCCGCGAGACTTCGGCGTCAGGGCGTGTGGCGCTGGGCCCGGCCTGACCCGCTATCAGGGAACTGCGTCAACTCAAGTGCCCCAGCGCCCTCAGTACGTTCTCGGCCGTGGCAGGGGCCGTCAACACTACCGGTTTTGCTGACGCTTCGCCGCTGCGCCCCGCGGCGATGGCATTGCGCAGCGCCTCATACACGCTGATCGCCAGCATGAAGGGCGGCTCGCCCACCGCCTTGCTGCCGCCCACGTTGTCCTCGCGGTTGGCCTCGGGCCACAGATCCACCTTGAAGTGCTCGGGAATATCGCCCGTGGCCGGAATTTTGTAGGTGCTGGGGGCGTGGGTCGATAGGTAGCCCTTGTCGTTCCACACCAGTTGCTCGGTAGTGAGCCAGCCCATGCCTTGCACGAAGCCGCCCTCGATCTGCCCCACGTCGATGGCCGGGTTGATGCTGTGCCCCACGTCGTGCAGGATGTCTACCTTCAATACACGGCTCTCGCCCGTCAGGGTGTCGATCACCACCTCAGCGCAGGCTGCGCCGTAGCTGAAGTAGTAGAACGGCCGGCCGGTAAGGGTGGCCTTGTCGTAGTGGATTTTGGGCGTGCGATAAAAGCCGTCGCTCCACAGCTGGATGCGGTTGGCATACGCCTCTTTCACCACGGCGTCAAAACTGCGCACGGTTTTGGGCGAGATGACCTGCCCGCCCACAAAACGGATGGTCCCGGCGCCGCAGCCGTCCAGCCCGCATACGAAAGATGCCAGGTTGTCGCGCACATGGCGCGCGGCATATTGGGCGGCGCGGCCGTTCAGGTCGGTGCCGCTGCTGGCCGCGGTGGCGCTGGCATTCGGCACCTTGCTGGTGTCGCTGGCGGTCACCAGCACACGGTGCAGCGGCACACCCAGCTCATCGGCCACGATCTGCGCCACCTTGGTGTGCAGGCCCTGGCCCATTTCGGTGCCGCCGTGGTTCACCTGCACGCTGCCATCGGTGTACACATGCACCAGCGCGCCTGCCTGGTTGAACAGCGTGGCCGTGAAGCTGATGCCGAACTTGACCGGGGTGATGGCGATGCCGCGCTTGAGCACCGCGCTTTGCGCGTTCCACGCAGCAATGTCGGCCTGGCGCTGGCGGTAGCGGGCGATCTGCTCCAGCTGCGGCAGCAGCGCATGCAGGATGTTGTCTTCCACCGCCATCTGGTAGTGGGTGACATTGCGGCCCTCGCTGGCATCGCGCCCGTACAGGTTGGCCAGGCGCACGTCTTGCGCGTCGCGGCCCAGGGCACGGGCGATATCGCCCAGGATGGCTTCGATGACGATGACGCCCTGCGGGCCGCCAAAGCCTCGGAACGCTGTGTGGCTCTGGGTGTTTGTCTTGCAGCGGTATGAGGCAATCTCTACATCGCTCAGGAAATACGCGTTGTCGGCATGGAACACGGCCCGGTCGGCCACGGGGCCGGACAGGTCGGCGCTGAAGCCGCAGTTGGCGGCCATTTGCAGCTTCAGGCCCGTGATGCGGCCGGTGTCGTCAAAGCCCACGTCGTACTCGTACGCAAACGGGTGGCGCTTGCCGGTGACCATGAAGTCTTCGTCCCGGTCCAGCCGCAGCTTGACCGGGCGGCCCAGCTTGTTAGCCGCCACAGCGGCCCACACGGCCAGGTGGCCGGCCTGTGTTTCCTTGCCGCCAAAGCCGCCGCCCAGGCGGCGGCATTCCACCTTGACCGCATGGTTATCAATGCCCAGCGCGTGGGCTACCCAGTGCTGCACTTCGCCGGGGTGCTGGGTGCTGGAGTAGATCCACCACTGTTTTTGCTCCAGCGGCAGGGCGTAGGCGATCTGGCCTTCCAGATAAAAGTGCTCTTGCCCGCCCACCTCGAACGCGCCTTGCAGGCGGTGTGCCGATTGCGCGAGGCCTGTGGCCGCATCGCCCCGGCGCACAAACACCGGCGGCAGCACATAGCTTTGTGCCTGCAGTGCGTCTTGCACCGTCAGCACAGCGGGCAGGGGCGTGATGTCGAGCTTGACGGCGCGCACGGCGCGGCGCGCCTGCATCACCGAATCGGCCACCACCAGGCCGATCACCTGGCCGACAAACTGCACACTATCCACCGCAAACACAGGCTCGTCGTGCCCGAATGCGGCCAGGATCTTGTCGCCGGGCACGTCGGCTGCCAGCACCACGCCGCGCACACCGGGCAGGGCCAGGGCGGCGCTGGCATCCACGCCGTTGAGCGTGCCGTGGGCCACGGTGGAGAGGATGGGCGCCGCGTACAGCGTGCCCTTCACCTCGGGCAGGTCGTCGATGTAGTGCGCAGCGCCCGCCACCTGGGCGCGGGCGCTCTCGTGGAAGTGTGATTGCCCCATGGCAGCGCGTGCGGGGGCGGGCAGGGCGGTGTCTGGCACGGTATGGTTGGTGGAAGGTTTCACAGTGCGCTCTCCAAGTGGGTCGCCTGCAGCTGCGCGATGCTGGCCGGGGCGCCGCCCAGGCTCTCCAGCCAAAAGCGTTGCAGCAGATTTCCCAGCACCGTGCGGCGATAGTCGCCGCTGGCGCGCATGTCCGAGATGGGGCTGAACTCGGCCTGCAGCACGCGCATGGCTTGCTGCACGGTGGCCTCGGTCCAGGGCTGGCCTTGCAGCGCGGCTTCGGTTTGTTGTGCACGCACCGGGGTGGCCGCCACGCCCCCCGCGCCGATGCTGGCGCGCTGCACCGTGCCATCTGCGGTGTCGAGGTTGAGCACCAGGCACACGGCAGAGATGTCGTCGTCAAAGCGTTTGGAAATTTTGTATGCCTGCAAGATGTTGGCCCCCACGCTCCGCACTGGCGTGTCGTCGCTGCCCCCCGTGGGGGCGCTCGCCGCCTTGGGGCGGCCCGGCGGCGGCTCGGACTCGGTGGGTGAGGGTTTGGGCACCACGATACGCACCAGCAATTCGTCGGGCGCCATCACGTTCTGGCGGTAGCCGGTGTAAAGGGCTTCCAGCGGCAGCGCTCGCTCGCCCCGCGCCTGGCTGGCCAGCACCACCTGGGCACGCAGAGCGATCAGCAGCGGCATGGAGTCGCCAATGGGCGAACCGTTGGCCACATTGCCCCCCAGCGTGCCCGAGTTGCGCACGGGCAGGCCCGCAAAGCGGTGGGCAAACTCGGCCAGACTGGGCCACTGGGCGGTGAGCCGGGCAAACGCCTCGGTCAGCGTCACGGCGGCGCCGATGGCGATGTGTTCAGGGGTGTCGTCGATGCGGCGCAGCTCGGCGGCGCGGGTCACGTCCAGCACCTGGGCCAACTGGCGGTGTTGCTTGGTCACCCACAGGCCTACATCGGTGGCGCCAGCCACCACTTGCGCCTGGGGGTGGGCAGCGCGGGCGGCCAGCAGTTCGGCCTGGGTGGTGGGGGCGATGTAAGCCAAATTGGCCTCTGGCGCTTGTGGGGTAAGCGCTAGCAGCTCTAGTTTTTGTAGCAATTCGGCTTCGTTCACGGCCATGGGGGGCAGCTGGGCCATTTGCTGGGCTGCGTCCAGAATGGGGCGGTAGCCCGTGCAGCGGCAAAGGTTTCCTGAAAGGTCTTGTTGTGCCTGTGCGCGCGAGATGCTCTGGCCCTGGCACACCCGGTTTTGGTACATGCCAAACAGGCTCATCACAAAGCCGGGCGTGCAGAAGCCGCACTGAGAGCCGTGGCACTGCACCATCGCCTCTTGCGCCGGATGCAAACCTGCTGCGCGAACGGGGGGCGTTGTTGCGCCGGAAGGGGATGCGGGGCCCTTTCCTTCCCGCTCGTCAGAATCCTCATGGACCTGCATGTCCATTCCGGTTCCTGCGCTCCGTGCGCCTAGCCCGCCGTCCGCTCGCGACGGTTTGTGAAACGTGGCCACCGGCTGGATCAGTGGGTCTTCGGCCAGATCTTCCGCCGTCCACAGCGCCATCCCGTCAACCGAATGGGCCAGGCGGATGCAGCTGTTCACAGCGCTGTAGCGCACCTTGCCGTGGCCATCAGCCTCGCCCAGCACCACGGTGCAGGCGCCGCAGTCGCCTTCGCCGCAGCCTTCCTTGGTGCCGGTGCAGCCGAGGTCCTCGCGCAGCACCTCCAGCAAGGTGCGGTCGGGTGGTACATTGCCCAGCGCCACGGGCTGGCCTCGGCGCAGGAATTGCAAGGGTCTTGTGGTCATGACAAACGCTTCTTTGATCTTTGAAAGCCCCGCAGAGGGTAGAACGCAGCGCCACCATCGGCATACGCGCAAGCTTATGACAGCCATGCCCCTACCGCTATGAGAGACCAAGCCCTTTTCGACAAGATAGACCTCCATCTCATAAGGGTCTTGCACACCGTGCTCACTGAACGCAGCGTATCGAGGGCCGCCGTCCGCCTGGGCATGCACCAGCCAGCGGTGTCGGCCGCGCTCAAGCGCTTGCGCGACCTGGCGGGCGACCCGCTGCTGGTGCGATCAGGCGCCAGCATGATGCCTACCGACGCTGCCCTGCGCATGGTGGAGCCCGCCGCGCTGATCCTGCGCTCGGCCGAGGCACTGTTTTCTGATGCGCGGGGGTTTGACCCGCGCACGGCCACCCGAACCTTCCGTGTGGCGGCCAGCGACTATCTGGACCCGCTCTTCCTGCCCCAGCTGGTGGCCCGTATCAAGGCCCAAGCCCCCCTGTGCCCGATTGAAATCCTGCCCCTGTCGGCCGATGCGCATTACCACGCCCACCTGGCCCAGGGCGATGTGGATGTGGTGATTGGCAACTGGCCCCAGCCGCCGGATGACCTGCACATGGGCCGCCTGTTTGGCGACGAGGTGGTGTGCCTGGTGAACCAGGACCACCCCGCCGTGCGCCGGGGCTGGACCGAGGCCGACTGGCTGGCCGCCGAACACATCGCCCCCACGCCCACCCACCCCGGCGCGCGTGGCGTGATCGATGCACACCTGGACAGCCTGGGCCTGGCGCGCAACATCACCGCACGCTGCGCGCATTTCAGTGCCATTCCGCACATCGTGGCCTCCAGCCTGCTCGTCCTGACTACGGGGCGCCAGTTCTGTGAACGGTTCACGGCGCAGCTGCCGCTGGCCATCTTGCCCAGCCCGGTGGCGTTTCCAAGATTGATGTATTACCAGCTGTGGCATGCGCGCACCCACCACTCGGCTGCGGCCATCTGGTTGCGGGATACGGTCAAGTCCGTCGCCGCGTCGCTACGAAAAGAATAGCTGCTTGCGCATACTGACAAAGCCGCAAGGCAAGATTTGCCCCTATACGCCCAGAGATAACAAGTTGTAATTCTGAGAGACAATCCCCGCATGAGTTCTCCCCCCATTCCTTCAGCGCCTGGTGCGGCGCCGCCACGGCTGCAGCTGGCGGGCATCACCAAGCGCTACCCGGCCGTGGTGGCCAACAGCGGTGTGTCGCTGACGGTGCAGCCCGGCGAAATCCACGCCGTGCTGGGCGAAAACGGCGCGGGCAAGTCCACGCTGATGAAAATCATCTACGGCTCGGTCAAGCCCGACGAAGGCAGCGTGCACTTCAACGGCCAAGCCGTGCAGGTGCGCAACCCGCAAGAGGCACGGGCTTTGGGCATTGCCATGGTGTTCCAGCATTTCAGCCTGTTCGACACCCTCACGGTGGCCGAAAACGTATGGCTGGGCCTGGACAAGAGCCAGACGCTGGCCGAAGTGACCAGCCGCATCACCGCCAAGGCCGCCGAATACGGCCTCGACATCGACCCCCTGCGCCCTGTGCACACCTTGAGCGTGGGCGAGATGCAGCGCGTGGAAATTATCCGCGCCCTGCTCACCAACCCCAAGCTGCTGATCCTGGACGAGCCCACTTCAGTGCTTACGCCCCAGGCAGTGGAAAAGCTCTTTGTGGTGCTGCGCAAGCTCGCCAGCGAGGGCTGCAGCATTCTCTACATCAGCCACAAGCTGCACGAAATTCGCGCGCTGTGCACCGGTTGCACCGTGCTGCGGGGCGGCAAGGTCACCGGGGTGTGTAACCCTGCGGAAGAAACAAACGCCTCTCTGTCGCGCCTGATGATTGGCGCCGAGCCGCCTGCGCTGGAGCACCGCCCGGCGCAAGCCGGTGCCACGGTGCTGCGGGTGCAAAACCTGTCGCTGCCGCGCGCCGACCAGTTTGGCGTGGACTTGATCGATGTGGAGTTCGAGGTCAAGGCGGGCGAAGTGGTGGGCATTGCCGGGGTGTCGGGCAATGGGCAGAAGGAGCTGCTGTACGCACTGTCTGGCGAAGACCAGCGGGCCGATGCGGCCAGCGTCCAGGTCGCAGGCCAGAACGCGGGGCGCATGGGTCCTGCCCAGCGCCGCGCTTTGGGCCTGCACTTTGTGCCCGAGGAGCGCCTGGGCCGTGGCGCCGTGCCCACCATGGGCTTGGCGCACAACCTGCTGCTCACGCGCACTGACTCGGTCAGCGGCAGCGGCTGGATCAAGGTCGGGGCGTTGCAAAAGCACGCTGAGGACATCATCCGGCGCTTCAATGTGAAGGCCGGTGGCCCCCATGCCGCGGCCAAGTCGCTGTCGGGCGGTAACTTGCAAAAGTTCATCGTGGGGCGCGAGATCGACGCCAATCCCAAGTTGCTCATCGTCTCGCAGCCCACCTGGGGGGTGGACGTGGGTGCGGCTGCGCAGATTCGCGGCTCGATTCTGGCGCTGCGCGATGCGGGCTGCGCCGTGCTGGTGGTGAGTGAGGAGCTGGACGAATTGTTTGAAATCTGCGACCGGCTGCATGTGGTGGCCAAGGGGCATTTGTCTCCCTCCGTGCCGCGTGCTGAGGCCACGGTGGAGCGCATTGGCGAGTGGATGAGCGGCCTGTGGCATGCCGATGTGCAAGCCCATCTGGCGCAGTCTGCGCAGCAGGCTACAGAGAAGGGGGCTCAGCATGTTTAAGCTGGAACCGCGCCCCCAGGCTTCTCGCCTGTGGACTTACGGCTCGCCGCTGCTGGCGTTGGCAGTGACGGTGATCATTGGTATCGCCCTGTTCATGGCGCTGGGCAAAGACCCGGTGCGGGGCCTGCAGGTGTTCTTCTGGGAGCCGATCAAGTCGCAGTACGCCTTGGGCGAGCTCATGGTCAAGGCTACGCCGCTGCTGCTCATTGCGCTGGGGCTGGCCGTGTGTTTCCGCTCCAATGTGTGGAACATCGGCGCCGAAGGGCAGTTTGTGATCGGCGCGGTAGTGGCAGGTGGCGTTGCCCTGCTGGCCGACAAGACCACCGGGCCGTGGATCGTGCCCGCCATCTTGCTGGCCGGGGTGCTGGGCGGCATGGCCTGGGCGGGGCTCACGGCGCTGCTGCGCGACAAGTTCAATGCCAATGAAATCCTGGTCAGCCTGATGCTGGTGTATGTGGCTACGCTGGTGCTGGGCTACCTCGTCTATGGCCCGTGGAAGGACCCCATGGGCTACAACTTTCCGCAGACCAAGACGTTCGAAAAGGTCACGCAGATCCCGCGCCTGATGCAGGGCTCGCGCGTGTCCATCGGGTTGCTGCTGGCGCTCGCTGGGGCGGCGGCGCTGTGGGTGTTTCTGTTCCGCACGCGGGCGGGCTTTGCCCAGCAGGTGGGTGGGCTGGCCCCCGCAGCAGCGCGCTATGCAGGCTTTTCATCGCGCCGGGCGCTGTGGACTGCACTGCTGATTTCGGGTGGTGCGGCGGGCCTGGCGGGTGCGCTGGAAGTGGCTGGTCCCATTGGCCAGCTCACGCCCTACGTGCCTGCAGGCTATGGCTTCGCGGCCATCATCGTGGCCTTTGTGGGGCGCCTGCACCCTGTGGGCATGATCCTATCGGCCATTTTGATGAGCATGTTCTACATCGGCGGTGAACTGGCGCAGTCGCGCCTGGGTCTGCCCAAATCGCTCACGGGCGTATTCCAGGGGCTGCTGCTGTTCACGCTGCTGGCCTGCGACACCTTGATTGCCTACCGCATCCGCTGGGTGGCCGCGAAGGGAGGCAAGTGATGGAATCGTATGCACTCCTTATCGGCGCCACGCTGAGTGCGGGCACCGTGCTGGCCATTGCGGCCCTGGGCCTGCTCATCAACGAAAAGGCGGGCATCGTCAACCTGGGGGCTGAAGGCATGATGCTCTGCGCCGCCATCGCAGGCTTTGCCACCGTGGTGCACACGGGCAACACTTGGCTGGGCTTTGCTGCAGGCATGGCCGCGGGGGCATTGCTGGCGGCCATCTTCGGTGTGCTGGTCATCTGGCTCAACACCAACCAGTACGCCACGGGGCTGGCGCTGAGCCTGTTTGGCGTCGGCTTCTCGGCGTTTGCGGGCATCAGCTACGTGCAGGCCAAGTTGCCAGAGCTACCCAAGTACGCCATTCCCGTGCTGGGAGATCTTCCGCTGGTAGGGCCTGCGCTGTTTCAGCAGCACCCGCTGGTGTACCTCACCATGCTGCTGGTGCTGGCGCTGGTGTGGTTCCTGTATCGGTCGCGCGCCGGTTTGGTGCTGCGCTCGGTGGGCGAGTCGCCCGAGTCTGCCCACGCGCTGGGCTACCCCGTGCGCCGCATCCGGCTGCTGGCTGTGGTGGCGGGCGGCGCGCTGTGCGGGCTGGCCGGGGCTTACATCTCTACCGTTTACACGCCGCTGTGGGTGGAGGGCATGGTGGCCGGGCGTGGCTGGATTGCGCTGGCGCTCACCACCTTTGCCACCTGGCGCCCGGCACGGGTATTGCTTGGTGCGTATCTGTTTGGTGGGGTGACGATGCTGCAGTTCCATTTGCAGGCCACAGGCGTGCAGGTGGCCAGCCAGTTGCTGAGCATGCTGCCCTACCTGGCCACCATCGTGGTGCTGGCCCTGATCTCACGCAACCCCACCTGGATTCGTGTGAACATGCCCGCGTCTCTCGGCAAGCCGTTTTACCCCGGCTCATAATGGCTGTTTTTCGTTTTTCTCCTCCCGTTTCACAGTTTTCTCACAAGGAATCGACATGACCGATTTGCAAAAGCGTTCGTTGTTCAAAGTGGCGGCACTGTCTGCCCTGGCGGCTGCTGCCATGGTGGGCTGCGGCAAGAAGGAAGAGCCCGCGCCTGCTCCCGCCCCAGCTCCTGCGGCTGAAGCCCCAGCACCCAAGCCCGAGCCACTGAAGATCGCTTTTGCCTACGTGGGCCCTGTGGGCGACGGCGGCTGGTCTTTTGCGCACGACAACGGCCGCAAAGCCATCGAGAAGGAATTTGGCGACAAGGTGGTGACCAGCTTTGTGGAAAGCGTTCCCGAATCCGCCGACGCCGAGCGCGTGCTGCGCGACCTGGCTGGCCAGGGCAACAAGCTGATCTTTGGCACCACCTTTGGCTACATGGAGTCCATCCAGAAGATCGCAGGCGACCTGAAGGACGTGAAGTTTGAGCACGCCACGGGCTACAAGACGGCCGAGAACGTGCGCACTTACGACAGCCGCACCTACGAAGGCGCCTACATGGCCGGCGTGATCGCTGGGGCCATGACCAAGTCCAACACCCTGGGTGTGGTCGGCTCGGTGCCCATCCCTGAAGTGATCCGCAACATCAACAGCTTCACGCTGGGTGCGCAGTCGGTCAACCCCAAGATCAAGACCAAGGTGGTGTGGGTGAACGAATGGTTCAGCCCACCCAAGGAAACCGAAGCCGCCACCAGCCTGATCAATGGCGGCGCCGACGTGCTGTTCCAGAACACCGACTCGCCCGCCGTGCTCAAGACGGCCCAGGAAAAGGGCAAGCGCGCCTTTGGCTGGGACAGCGACATGACCGCCTACGGTCCCAAGGCCCACTTGGCTTCTGCCGTCATCAACTGGGGTCCTTACTACATCAAGGCCACCAAGGATGCGCTGGAAGGCACCTGGGCCACGGGCCAGAACTGGTGGGGCGTGAAGGAAGGCGCCATCGACATCGTCTCCATGGCTGACGACGTGCCGGCCGATACCAAGGCCAAGGTCGAGTCCATCAAGGCAGGCCTGAAAGACGGCAGCTTCGCCATCTGGAAGGGCCCCATCGTGGGCCAGGACGGCAAGCCCGTGCTGGAAAAAGACGTGGTGGCCGACGACAAGTTCCTGGGGGGCATCAACTTCTACGTCAAGGGCGTGGAAGGCAAGATCCCCGGCGGCGACAAAAAGTAAGCGCTGCGCTGGCTGACCGTCTCACCCTGGCCGCCTTCGGGCGGCCTTTTTTTGGCTGGCAGTGGCTGCGCTGCGCGGTGTGCGGTTTGCATACCGCTGCCGACAAGGCATCATGTGCCATGCGCCGCTGTTGCAAGCAAAGCGGCATCATTTTTGGAGTCTGCTGATGTTTAAAGTGCCCCCTGTTTTCGCACGGCGACTGCAAGAGTTGCTGCGGGCCATGCCCAAGGCCGAACTGCATATCCACATTGAAGGCTCGCTCGAACCCGAGCTGATCTTTGCCCTGGCGCAGCGCAACGATGTTCCGCTGCCCTATGCCAGCGTAGAGGCCCTGCGGCAGGCCTATGCCTTTACCAACCTGCAGAGCTTTCTGGACATCTACTACGCCGGGGCCAGCGTTTTGCTGCATGAGCAGGATTTTTACGATATGGCCCGCGCCTACCTTGCGCGAGCTGCTATGGATAACGTAGCGCATGCAGAGATTTTCTTTGACCCTCAGACCCACACCGCACGCGGCGTGGCGATCGAGACGGTGATCAACGGCCTGCACCGCGCCTGTGAGGACGCGCGCTCCGAGCTGGGCATCAGTTCCACACTGATCCTGTGCTTCTTGCGCCACCTCAGCGAGGCCTCGGCCTTTGAAACGCTGGAGCAGGCGCAGCCCCTGCTCGACAAGATCGTCGGCGTGGGCCTGGACAGCAGCGAGCTGGGGCATCCGCCAGAAAAATTCGCCCACGTCTTTGCGCGCTGCCGTGAACTGGGACTGCACCTGGTGGCCCATGCGGGCGAAGAGGGGCCGCCCGCCTACATCTGGAGCGCGCTCGATGTGCTCAAGGTTGAGCGCATCGATCATGGCGTGCAGGCCATGCACGACGCCGCCCTGATGCAGCGCCTGGCGCAAGACCGCATCCCGCTCACGGTGTGCCCGCTGTCAAACCAGAAGCTGTGCGTGTTTCCCGACCTCAAGAACCACAACCTGCGCCAGTTGTTGGACGCTGGCCTGTGCGCCACCGTCAACTCGGACGATCCGGCCTACTTTGGTGGTTACATCAACGAGAACTTCACCCAGGTGTTTGCCGCAACAGACATGACAGCCCGGCACGCTTACCAGCTGGCGTTCAACAGTTTTGAGGCCAGCTTTCTCCCCGCCCCGCGCAAAGCCGAACTGATTGCACGCCTGCAGGCGCATATCCACGCCTTCGCGTGAGTTCTGGCGGCGGGGCTCAGCCAGGAAGCTGCAAAAACGCGCTGTAACGTTTATACTTTCGAAGCCCCGTGTAGAGGGCGCAAAAGGAGACAAAGAATGCGAGATTTCATCCGGAGCGGCACCAAGCCGCTTTCCTTGCTGGCCTTGGCCGCGCTGACCGCTTGTGGTGGCGGCAGTGATGGCGACAGCAGCACCTACAACGCCGAGATCCGCCGCACCGCCATGGGCGTGCCGCACATCAAGGCCGACAGCTGGGCGGGGGTGGGTTACGGTTCCGGTTACGCGCAGGCCGAAGACAACCTGTGCACCATGGCCGATTCGTTCCTGACCTACCGGGGCGAGCGCTCGCAGTATTTTGGTGGCAGCGCCTTGCTGGCCTACTCCAGTACGATCGGCCAGCCGCGCAACATCGACTCCGACTTCTTCCATCGCCATGTGCTGTCCGCCGACGTGGTGGGCACCATGGCCGCAGCCCAGCCCGAGAACCTGCGCAAGATGGTGGAGGGCTTTGCGGCTGGCTACAACCGCTACCTGCGCGATGCCAAGGCCGCCGGCAAGGCCCACGCCGCCTGCCGTACCGAGGCCTGGGTGAAGCCCATCACGGTGCAGGATATCTGGCGCCGCATGTACGCGGCCAACCTGGCCGGCGGCTACAGCAACTTCGTCGCACCTATTGCCAACGCGGGCGCGCCGCTTGCCCAGGCGGCCCCGGCGGGCAAGAGTGTGCAGCTGGCGTCCGCCGTGTTCGACCCATCCCGCACCGAGGCGCCGCAGCTGCAGGTCGGCGGCACCGTGGGCATCGGCAGCAATATGTACGGCTTTGGCACGGCGGCCACGGGCGCGGACAGCGGCGTGATGTTTGGCAACCCGCACTGGTACTGGAAGGGGCCGGACCGCTTCTACCAGTCGCACCTGACGATTCCGGGTGAGCTCAATGTGAGCGGCGCCTCCTTCCTGGGCATGCCGGTAGTGCTGATCGGCTTTAACGACAACGTGGCCTGGAGCCACACGGTGTCCACCGCGCGCCGCTTCGGCTTCTTCCAGCTCTCGCTCACGCCCGGCGACCCGACCAGCTACCAACGCGATGGCAAGGCCGTCAAGATGGTGGCCAACCCCATTACGGTGCAGGTCAGGGACGCCGCCGGGGTGGTCGCGCCGGTCACGCGCACGCTCTACAAGTCGGAGTTCGGCCCCCTGGTGAACATGGCTCTGCTCAACCCCGCCTTGGCCTGGAACCAGACCACGGCCTTTGCCATCCGCGACATCAACGGCGACAACTACCGTACCTTCCGCAACTGGATGCGCTGGAACCAGGCCAAATCGCTCGACGAGTTCATCGCCATCCAGAAGCAGGAATCGGCCATTCCGTGGGTCAACACCGTGGCGGTGGGCCGGGGCAGCGCCAAGGCCTGGTATGCCGATATTGGCGCCGTGCCCAATGTGTCGCCCGACCAGACGGCCGCTTGCACCACGCCCTTTGGCAAGGCCATGGCGGCGGCATTGCCCAACGTGCCCTTCTTTGACGGCGCACGCAGCGCCTGCGACTGGCAAACCGATGCCGATTCGGCGCAAAAGGGCGCCATCGGCCCGTCGCGCATGCCCAGCCTGCAGCGCGATGACTACGTCGGCAATATGAACGACAGCTACTGGCTGGCCAACGCCACGGCGCCGCTCACGGGCTTCCCGCCGATCTTCGGCCCCGCCGGCACCGTGGAACAAAGCTTGCGCACGCGCCTGGGCCACACCATGGCGCTGGAGCGGCTCGCGGGCACCGATGGCTATGCCGGCAAAAAGGCCACCAGCGAGATCGTGCGCCAGATGGTGCTCAACAGCCGCGTCTTCAGCGCCGAGCGCTTCAAAATACAAGCGCTGGACATGGTGTGCACCACGCCGCAGATCGCCGTGACCGGCGCAGGCAATGTTGACGTGACAGCCGCCTGCGCGGCCTTGCGCGCCTGGGACAACGCGGGCAACGTGGCCTCGCGCGGCTCGCATGTGTGGGACGAGTTCTGGAGCCGCGTGACGGTGCCGGCAACCCAGCTCTACGCCGTTGCATTCGATGCAGCCGACCCGCTGAACACGCCACGCGATCTGAAGCCCAGTGCCAGCGACGCTCTGCGCCAGGCCTTCGGCGCGGCGGTGCAGAAAGTGCAGGCCAGCGGGTTTGCCATGGATGCACCGCGCGGCGAGATCCTGTTCGCCACGCGCGGCGGCGTCAAGATTCCGCTGTACGGCGGCTGCGGTGGCGTGGGCTACTTCACGATCACCTGCTCCGAGAACCCGATCGACAAGGGTGGCTACAGCATGGATGGGTTGCCGCATGGCAACAGCTACATGCAGGTGGTCAGCTTCCCTGCGGGCGGTGTGGAGGCGCACACCTTGCTGACTTTCTCGCTGTCGGACGACCCGGGCTCGGCGCACTACGGTGACTACACCAAGGCCTACGGCGCCAAGCAGTGGCTGCGCGTGCCGTTCTCCGAAGCGGAAATCACGTCGAGCAAGGACTACACGACGGTCACCGTGCGCGAGTAATTCCTGCACCCTGCCAAGGGCGCCAGTGCGATGGGTACTAGCGCCCTTTATTTTTCAGCCTGCGGCTTGCAGCGCCTGGCCCAGCTGCAGGGCATAGCCGCGCAGCACCTCGGCGGCGGGCTCCTTGCGCGGCCAGCTCAGCGCAATGCCATCGTCTGCATGGCGCGGCACCACATGCAGGTGAAAGTGAAAAACGGTCTGATCGCCCTCGCGGCCATTGGCCTGCAGCAGCGTCAGCCCCGGCGGGTCGAAGACCGCCTGCACGGCACGGGCAACCCGCTGGGCCGTCTGCATGACGGCCGTCGCCTCTTCGGCGGTGATGTCCAGCAAGGTGGCCGCATGGCGTTTGGTGGCCACGAGCACATGGCCGGGGTTGACCTGGCCGATGTCCATGAAGGCGATGGTCAGCGCATCCTCGTACACGCGGGCCGATGGAATCTCGCCCGCCACCAGACGGCAGAAGATGCATTGGCCGGGAGGGGATGTATCGACAAACATGGGCATGCGGCGGCTCCTTCGTGTGGTGAACAACGGCGGCATGGTAGCCCGCGCAGCACTGCCGGGTTGGCTGCGATAAAATCCGCAGCGCAAAGACTGCTGTCCCGGCGGTCTTTTGCTTTTCTGTCTCCGGGACCATGTAGAGGAACACCATGTATAAAAACCTCGCTGCCGCGCTCGCGGCCGCCTGTTTTTTCGCCCCCGTTTTTTCCCAGACCAAGGCCCCGGCCACTGCGGCAACCGCCGCAGTGGTGAAGGCCGGCTTCGTCTATGTCTCGCCGATCACCGAAGCGGGCTGGACGCGCCAGCACGAAGAAGGCCGCAAGGCTGTCGAGGCCGCGCTGGGCAGCGGGGTCCAGACCACCTTTGTCGAAAACGTGCCCGAAGGGGCCGATGCCGAACGCGTGATTCGCGACCTGGCCGCTACCGGCCACCAGATCATCTTCACGCCCAGCTTTGGCTACATGGAGCCCACGCTCAAGGTGGCGCAGGATTACCCGAACGTCAAGTTCGAGTCCATTACCGGCTACAAGACCACGGCCAATGTGGCCACCGCCAATGCGCGTTACTACGAAGGCCGTTACCTGGCGGGCATTGCGGCAGGCCGCATGAGCAAGACCGGCGTGGCCGGCTTTGTGGCGGGTTTCCCGATTCCCGAGGTGTTGCAGGGCATCAACGCGTTTGCCCTGGGAATGCGCTCGGTGAACCCGCAGGCCATGGTTAAGGTGGTGTGGCTTAACGTATGGTTCGATCCGCCCAAGGAGCGTGATGCCGCCATGGCGCTGTTCAACCAGGATGTAGATGTGATCGCCTTTCATACCGGCTCTACCGCCGTGATGGCGGCGGCGCAGGAGCGCGGCAAGATGGCCGTGGCCTACCACTCCGACATGCGCCGCACGGGGCCGGATGCGCAGATCGTGGCCATCACCCACCAGTGGGGCAACTACTACACCGAGCGCGTGCGCGCCGTGCAAAACGGCAGCTGGAAAAGCGGCAATGTCTGGGGCGGCGTGCGCGAGGGAATGATCCGCGTGGGCGACTTTGGCAGCCGCGTGCCCGCGGCCGTGCAAAAAGAGGTGCTGGCCGCGCAAAAGGCGGTGGGTGCGGGCAGGCTGCATCCCTTCCGTGCCGGCAATGCCGCGGTGCGTGACAACGAAGGCCATGAAGTCATCCCCGCCGGGCAAACGCTTTCCGACCAGCAGATTCTGCAGATGAACTGGCTGGCCGAAGGGGTGCAGGGCAAGCTGCAGCGCTGAGACCCATCGAAGGCGGCAGCGCCGCTGCCTGCCGCTAAGCTATCAAACATGCCCGTATTTCGCTCCGCCCTTTTGCGCTTTGCCGACGATGGCTCGGCCCTGTATGAACAAGATGGCCTGCTCGCCGTGGGCCCCGATGCCCAGGGGCGCCAGCGGGTGCTGGCCGCGGGGGCCTGGTCTGACCTGGCGCCACGCTTTGGCGACGGGCCCGTCGAGCACCTGCCGGGCCGCATCATTGCCCCCGGGTTTGTGGACATGCACATCCACTTTCCGCAGACCGACGTGATTGGCTCACCGGCCGATGGTCTGCTGCCCTGGCTGGAGAATTACACCTTTCCCCATGAAAAACGCTTCGCAGCGCCCGAATACAGTGCGCAAGTAGCTCAGTTTTTCATAGCAGAACTGCTGCGCAACGGCGTGACCACCGCGCTGGCGTTTGCCACCTCGCACCCCGCGTCGGCCGACGCGCTTTTTGTGGAGGCGCAGCGCCACCAGATGCGCCTGATCACCGGCAAGGTGCTGCAAGACCGCCACTCGCCGGACGGCGTGCGCGACGACACCGAACAAAGCCTCATCGATACCGAAGCGCTGATCCAGCGCTGGCACGGTGTGGACCGCCTGGGCTACGCCATCACGCCGCGGTTTGCCCCCACCAGCACGCCTGCGCAACTGCGCGGCGCGGGTGAGCTGGCGGCGCGTTACCCCGATGTGTGGATCCAGTCGCATGTGGCCGAGAATCGGGACGAAATTCGCTGGGCGCGCGAGCTGTTTCCGCGCTCGCGCAGCTACCTTGGCGTGTACGACGACTTTGGCCTGATGCGCGATCGTGCCGTGTATGCGCACTGCATCCACTTTGATGACGATGACCGCGCCTTGATGCGCGACACCGGTGCAGTGGCCGCCGTCAGCCCGACAAGTAACCTTTTTCTGGGCAGCGGGTTTTTCGACTACGCGAGTGCCGACAGGGTGGGATTTGGCTACGGACTGGCCAGTGACGTGGGCGGTGGCACCAGCTTCAGCCCCTTCCATACGATGATGGCCGCCTACTATGTGGGGCGCGAAGGGCAGACCAAGCCTGGCCTGAGCCTCTCGCCCCAGCAGCTGTGGTGGCAACACACGGCGGGTGCAGCCCAGGCGCTGGGCCTTGCGGGTGTGGTGGGGAACCTGCAGCCTGGGTGCGAGGCCGACTTTCTGGTGCTCAACCCCGAAGCTACGCCGCTGCTGGCGCGCAAGACGCGCCAGGCCCAGAGCCTGGATGAGCTATTGTTTGCGCTGATCGTGCTGGGCGACGACCGGGTTGTGGAGCAAACGGTGATTGGTCAGCAAGGTGCCAACCAGCGAGCCACCTAACGCGATGTTGCGCAGAGCAGGCGTTTGAACGCGTATCGCAGAATCATCCCTGCGTCGATACTGCGTTCGAAGGATGCCTTGCCCCGCAGCAGGGTGGCACAGTGGGCCCGTGCACCAAGCTGCGCCAGACGCGTGCGGCCCGTGTTTGCTTTGACCCAGGAGGTATCCATGTCCCCGACCCACTGCTTGCGTGGTTTGCGGCTCGTCGCTGCACTGACGCCGTTGGCGGCGTTGGCGCAAGACCCGCCCAAAGAGCCTGCATCCCCGGCCCCAGCGGCTTGTGAGGCGCGGGCTGGCGCACCGCAATGGCTCCCTTGTGGGCCGGATCGGGTGCTGACCGAGGCAGAGATCAAGTCCATGCTCATCAAGGACGATGCGGTGACTAAGATGCTGGTCACCAGCGGAAAGTCGGGCAAGCGGTTCTTTGTTCACTTCAGACCGGGCGGAAAGCTGGAGTCCGGTCCCGAAGGCGGTGCCAACTTTGGCAAAAGCTGGAAGTTCAAGGGAAACCAGGTATGCCGCGACTACTACCGCATTGCGCAGGTGGATTGCGGTACTTTCGAGTTGCAAGGCACTACCTTGTACCTGTCGGATGATGATGGCTCCAGGAGCCCCGTGAACACCCTGGAGTTCGCCAAACCTTGATGTAGTTGCGGCTTTGTCCTGTGGCGGCGGCAGAATTCTCAAGCAAAATATGGCTCAGGCGCTCGTTCATCAAGCGCCAGCAGCTATCAAAATCGTAGTATTTGCCGAGGAATTTGCAGCATGAGCATCAAGAGCGACAAGTGGATCCGCCGCATGGCCGAAGAGCACGGCATGATCGAGCCCTTCGAGCCTGGCCAGATCCGTGAACGCGAAGGCCACAAGATCATCAGCTACGGCACCAGCAGCTACGGGTACGACATCCGCTGCGCGCCTGAATTCAAGGTCTTCACCAACATCCACAGCACGGTGGTGGACCCCAAGAACTTTGATGAAAAGAGCTTTGTCGATTTCCACGGCGACAGCTGCATCATCCCGCCCAACAGTTTTGCGCTGGCCCGCACGGTGGAGTACTTCCGCATTCCGCGCAACGTGCTCACCATCTGCCTGGGCAAAAGCACCTATGCGCGCTGCGGCATCATCGTCAACGTCACACCGTTCGAGCCCGAGTGGGAAGGCTACGTGACGCTGGAGTTTTCCAACACCACGCCGCTGCCGGCGCGCATTTATGCTGGCGAGGGGTGCGCGCAGGTGCTGTTCTTTGAAAGTGACAAGGACGATGTCTGCGAGGTCAGCTACAAGGACCGCGGCGGCAAATACCAAGGCCAGGTGGGCGTGACCCTGCCCAAGGCCTGAGGCCCATCCGTTAGCGGGCGTTGCAGCCGAAGGCGAGTGAAGGCTCGCCCCCGCGCTAAGCCTGCACCACCACGCAGTTGCGGCCCTCGCGCTTGGCCTGGTACAGAGCCATGTCGCCTCGCCGCAGCAGTTCCTGCGCTGTGTCCTCCGCGCCCCGCAGTGTCGACACCCCCGCGCTGATGGTGAGCCCGCCAATCACCGGGTAGCCCAGGGACGCTTGCGAATCCACCAGCTCCTGTGCAATGGTGCGCGCGCCTTCCAGGTCGGTGTCGGGCAACAGCACCGCAAATTCCTCACCGCCCAGCCGGGCCACCACATCGGATTGGCGCAGCCGCGTGGCCAGGGTGGCGGCCAGCCGCTGCAGTACCTGGTCGCCCACATCATGGCCATGCGTGTCATTGATGCGTTTGAAGTGGTCCACATCCACCGTGATGATCGACAAGGGGCGGCCGCTGCGGCGTGCCAGGGCCAGGTCGTGGTTCATTTGCGCGTCAAAACCGCGGCGATTGAGCAGCCCGGTCAGCGGGTCGCTGCGGGCCTGGCGATCCAGCTCCTGGTTGGCTTCTTCCAGCTGCTGGGTGCGCTGCCGCACCTGGGTTTCCATGGCCTCGTTGGCAGACAGCAGCTTGTGGATCATGTCGCGCAGCGCGGAAGACAGCCGCTGCACTTCGCGGCTGCTATGGGCTGCTGGAATATCAGCCCCCGGCTTGCCTGCCTCCAGATCTTTCGCGGCCCGCGCCAGCGCGTCCAGGTCTTCGCTCAGTCGGCGCGCAGCCAACCAGGCCAGTAGCGATGCCACGGCGGCTGCTGCCAGGCCACCCAGCAGTGCTTTGGCCACGGCCTCATCGGCTTGGGCAAAGGCAATGTCCACAGGAATGCGCGCCACGATGTGCCAGCCGAGGTCGCTTTCTGCGTTGCGTGCGGGCAAGTGTGCGTGCGCGGTCAGGTAGGTCTTGCCGTCTTGCCAGCGCAGCACCTTGATTTCACGGGGCTGGTGGGCATCGCTGGGTACTTTGGCAAAGCTGGGGTCGGGCAGCGTCTGGCCGAGCCGCTGCAGCACCGCTTGCTGCCGGCCTGGGGCATGGATGAGCTGCCCGCTTCTGTCAAAGATGAATACTTCCAGTTGCTGCTCACGCGCTACGGCAGGTGTCAGGGTCTGGATCATCTCGTTGACCCATTCCCAGTAGCCATGCACCCCCAGCACGCCCACCGTGGTCGATCCGATGCGGATGGGCGCGGCAAAGTCCACGAATCGGTAGGGGTCGCCGCTCTTGGTGGGCGGCAAGAGGCTTTCCAGCAGCTTGGCGGGGTGGACGTCGCCCACGTAGGGCGCTTGCAAGCCGGCCCGGAACCAGGGCCGTTCTTCCACGTTTTGGCCTAGCAGCATATTGTTGGTAGCGGCGCGAACCACGCCTTGGGCGTCGGCTACACCGAGCCATAGGCTGTGGGGCTGCATGGCCTGCTGGCGTGCCAGGACGTGCTTGACTTCGGCAGTGTCCAGCCCGTGGCGCCAGATGACTTCTGCGTCGGCCAGCACCTGCACTTCGCGAATGCGCTCAAACAAGCCATGGGCCAGGAAGGCAGCCGCGTTGTCCGTCACCATTTGCAGGGATGCGTTGGCGTCCCCCTGGATGCGGCGCTTGAGTGCTTCGCCAAATCCGAGCGACAGCAGCACCGCCAGCGTCACCACGAGAGCGCCGAACACCCAGGCAATTTGGGTGCGCAGGCTGCGCCCCGAGATGAGAGAGGGGAGGGTGTTCAATGGCACCGATGAAGTCCTTCAGGGGGCTTGTTGCCCTGGCCGCGCATTGGCGCCTTCGTGAATGGTGGCGCGGCAAAACGGCCTGCAGCTTGCGTGGTCAGCATGGTCGCACTTTATACAGGCTTCAGGGGCGGCTGCTGTGCAAAACCCGCTATCCGGCACCGGCCAAGGGTGGCAGGCGGGCGTACCGTTGTTTACCAATCAGCTCTTTGCGCCGGATTGATCGCCGGGAACTGGGCCTAATATCGAGGCCATACCCCGCGTGGTGGCGAGGTGCAGGGAGCAACAGCATGAAATGGGAAGGCAACCGCGAGTCGGACAACGTGGAAGACCGCCGTGGCAGTGGGGGTGGGAGCGGCATGCCCGTGTTTGGTGGCCGCAGTATCGGCATCGGCACCATCGTGATCGCGCTTGTGGGCGGCTGGGTGCTGGGCATCAATCCGCTCACGATTCTGGGCCTGCTCAGTGGGGGCGGCATGCCTGCGCAGGTGCAGCAGGCCCCCGCGCAGCGCCCACCGGCAGACGACACCATGGCCCGCTTCGTATCGACCGTGCTGGCGGATACGGAAGATGTCTGGCAAACAGTTTTCCGCGAGGGTGGCGGGCGTTACCAGGAGCCGCGCCTGGTGCTGTTTCGCGGCGCCACACCCACTGCCTGCGGCACAGGGCAGGCAGCGATGGGGCCGTTTTACTGCCCCGCAGACCAGAAGGTGTACATCGACCTGGGCTTTTACGAAACCCTCAAGAGCCGCCTGGGCGCGCCCGGCGACTTTGCCCAGGCCTACGTGATTGCCCACGAGGTGGGACACCACGTGCAACACCTGCTCGGCATCACTTCCAAGGTGGACCAGATGCGCGGCCGGGTGAGCCAGAAGGAATACAACGCCATGTCGGTGCGGCTGGAGCTTCAAGCCGATTGCTTTGCTGGCGTGTGGGCGCACCACGCGCAAAACGCACGGCAGATTCTGGAGCAGGGCGATGTGGAAGAGGCCATGAACGCGGCCGGACGCATTGGCGACGATGCCCTGCAGCGCGCCAGCGGTGGCGCCGTGGTGCCTGACAGCTTCACCCACGGCAGCAGTGCGCAGCGCCAGCGCTGGTTCCACACGGGTTTGAAGCAAGGCTCGGTGCAGGCCTGCGACACGTTTTCTGCTCGCAGCCTCTAAAGCCGCGCTGGGCTCAGGGGTGGGCGGGGTGGCACTGCGTTGATTTTGGATGTAATCAGGCGGTAGCGCCCGTGTGAAAAGCGCAGGCAGCTATATTTTTGATAGCGGTTTGCGCCGTCTTTCACCGCAGCAGCACTTATCCAGCCCCGCCCATCCGGAAAAAAATGCGTTCTTGGGCCCGCGGTGCGACAATAGTGGGCTAAATGACAAGTTCCTTTTCCAATTTATCGCTGGCCGAGCCGCTAGCGCGCGCCGTAGCCGAAATGGGCTACGAATCCATGACGCCCATCCAGGCACAGGCCATTCCCGTCGTGTTGACGGGGCAGGACGTGATGGGTGCGGCCCAAACAGGCACCGGCAAGACGGCAGCCTTTTCGCTGCCCCTGCTGCAGCGCCTGCTCAAGCACGAAAACAGCTCCACTTCACCTGCGCGCCACCCCGTGCGCGCCTTGGTGTTGCTGCCCACACGCGAACTGGCCGATCAGGTCGCCCAGCAGATCGCCCTGTACGCCAAGTACACCAAGCTGCGCAGCACCGTGGTGTTTGGCGGCATGGACATGAAGCCCCAGACGCTGGAGCTGAAAAAAGGCGTTGAAGTGCTGGTGGCCACCCCCGGCCGCCTGCTCGACCACATCGAAGCCAAGAACGCTGTGCTCAACCAGGTGGAGTACGTGGTGCTCGACGAGGCCGACCGCATGCTGGACATCGGCTTTTTGCCCGATCTGCAGCGCATCCTTTCGTACCTGCCCAAGCAGCGCACCACGCTGCTCTTCAGCGCCACGTTCTCGCCTGAGATCAAGCGCCTGGCCAGCAGTTACCTGCAAAACCCCATCACCATCGAAGTGGCACGTCCGAACGAGACGGCCTCTACGGTGGAGCAGCGCTTTTACAGCGCAGGCGATGATGACAAGCGCCGCGCCATCCACCAGGTGCTCAAAACCCGTGGCATCAAGCAGGCGTTCATCTTTGTGAACAGCAAGCTCGGCTGTGGCCGCTTGGCTCGCAGCCTGGAGCGCGAAGGCCTCAAGACCGCAGCCCTGCACGGTGACAAGAGCCAGGATGAGCGCCTGAAGGCGCTGGAAGCCTTCAAGCAAGGCGAGGTGGATCTGCTGGTGTGTACCGATGTGGCCGCGCGTGGTCTGGACATCAAGGACGTGCCTGCCGTGTTCAACTTCGATGTGCCCTTCAATGCCGAAGACTACGTGCACCGCATTGGCCGCACCGGCCGCGCGGGCGCCTCGGGCTTGGCAGTCACCCTGGTGTCGGGCAGTGATGCCCGCCTGGTGGGCGACATTGAAAAGCTCATCAAGAAGAAGATCGAGCTGGAAGCTATCGAATACGACGATGACCGCCCCAAGGAACGTATCAACGACGGCCGCCGCGCATGGCGCGAAGGAGCGGATTCGAACGACCCGCGCAGCGCAGGCTCTGCCCACCGCCGCGAGGCGCGCGAACCCCGTGAACCGCGCGAGGGCCGCGAACCCCGTGACTACCGTGGCTTCCGCCCTGCCACGGTGTCGCGTGACCCGTTCTTTGCCAAGCCTTACGAGCCCAGCGTCTCTGACGCAGCACCCGCTTGGGAAGCTGCCGCCAAGGTGCCCGCGCGCAGCGGCATTTCGGCCAACATCAAGCCCAAGCGCAAGGTTGCGGCACTGTTCAAGGCGGTTCCGGCCACCGAGCCCACCAGCCAGTCGTGATGCAAAAACGCCCCTGTTGAGGGGCGTTTTTTTTGATTAAATCGAGCTCCAGCGCTTGCTGGGTAAGCGCTGGCAGCTATTGAAAAGATAGCGAAGTGCTCGGCATTCTCGATCGTCAGTGCGCGTGTTGCCCGTTGCCACTGCGGCGCTGTGGTGCCAGGCTGGTGAGCAGGGGCGCGTTGATGGCGTCAAAACCCAGAATCCGCCCCCCGCGTGCCTGCACAAAGCGCTGGGCAGCGGCGTGGTCTGCAAAGGCAGGCAGGTTGCCCGCCCGCATGGGCCCCAGGGCTGAGGAGCCCGCCACATACACCGCTTGCTGCGCATCCACCCAGGCCCCACTGTCCATGGCGGTGACATAGCGGGCCACGATGGCGCCGGCAGTGCGGCCGCGCGTGTAGTGCCCCACATTGCCCAGGTACATCATTAGGCTCAACGGGGAGTCGAAAAAGAACGCGTCCCCGTCGGCAAAGATGACCTGCCCCGCCCAGGCGCGGGAGCGAGCGGGGTACATGCCGCACACTGGGCAGCGGGCGTCTGCGGGCACATCGCGCGCTGCCGCCAGGGGCTTGCCGGAGGCTGGCTCATACGCCGTGGGTGGCGCCACCACGCACACATCGTCGCCCAGGGTGGGTGGCGTTGTAGTCTCTGCGCCCTGCTGTCCCCAGCCTGATTGCCACTGCCACGCGGCCGTCGCTGCAGTGCCCAGCAGCAGCGCAGCGACGGCTAGGCGCCGGGTGGGCTGCGGGCTGCTGGCTGCAGGTGGGCAGGATGGCTGCGAGAGCATGGTTACATCCGCGTGTCGTGCAGCGCGCCGCCGCTCAGGTCCACCATGGCGGGCGTGATTTCAGCGAAGCGCAGCACCTTGCCGCCGTATTCGCCCGCAAACTTCTTTGCGTCGACCTCTTGCGCAAAGCTGCCGATGGTTGGGCCCATCGAGCCATGGCGCTTGCCGCCCACCACATACACCGCTGTCTTGGCGTCAATCCAGTGGCCCTTGGGGGCGTTCCAGTCGGCCTGACCCATGTCCTGCACGTACACCGCCTGGACGGCCCGCACTTGTTCGCCTGCCAGCAGGGTGGCAAACAATTCCACCGTGTCGCAGAAGAACGAGGGCTTGTCTTGCCCCGCAAAGCGCACCTGCGCCTTGGGGCCGGGGTAGTCGGCCAGCAGCATGCCGTCCAGCTCACAACTGGTGGCACCGTCAATTTCCACGGGCTTGAGGGATTGGGCGCTGCTGTTGTCGGCCTGGCTGCAACCGGTCAGGCCAGTAAGGCCCGTGATGGCGCCGATGGAGGCGAGGGCAGCCCAGCCCATCATGTGGCGCCGGGTGGCGCAGCCGCATTGAGGGTGATATGGATGGGTCATGGTTTGAATCTCCAGCTCGCCAGGCCGAGTGGCACCACGATCCAGGCCGCCATCACCGAGCCCATCAGCCATGGCTTGGCCAGGGCAGGGGGCACGATGCTGGTGAGCCCGTACAGGGTGCGCACGTCTTCCAGCGAGAACACGTTGAGGATGCGGAAAACGTCTGCGGGGTTGAGCAGCAGCAGGTAGGCCATGGCCGCACCGCCGTGGCTGCCGCCCGTGGCCACCAGGGCGCCGAGCAGCAACAAATCAAACACCAGCACAAAGAAGAACCAGGTGGCAATGGCCAGACCCGAGGCGCGCGTGCGCTCATGGGTCAGGACGGACAGCAGCACGGCCAGGCTCAAGAAGGCCAGACCCAGCAGCACCGAACTGACCATGAAGCCGCCGTAGTGGAACAGACCCGCCCAGTTGAACTGCCGGTACAGCAGCACAGCCACCAGACCAAAGCCCGCCAGGGTAGACAGCGTGAGTGCCGCCGCCAGCCCCAGGTACTTGCCCAGCAGCAGCTCAATCCGCGTGATGGGCAGGGACAGCAGCAGATCGAGCGAGCCGCGCTCGCGTTCGCCCACGATGGCGTCAAAGCCGAGCAGCAGCGCGATCAGCGGGATCAGGTAAATGACCAGGCTGACCAGGCTGGCGATGGTGAATTCGATGGAGCGAAAGCCCACGGTGCCTTGCTGCGCGCCGCCAAAGTAGGCAATGGCGAGCGAGAACACCGTGAACACCAGCGCCACGGCCAGCACCCAGCGGTTGCGCATGCGGTCGCGGAACTCCTTGCCCGCGATGGTGAGGATCTGTGTGAATTCCATGGCTCAGTTCTCCCGCAGACCGAAGTACACGTCTTCGAGCGAGGGCTCGATGATGTTGACGTCCAGCACCTTGGCGCCCAGTGGCCCCAGGGCGCCCAGCACGGCCATCTTGGCGCCGCGCGGGCAGCTGATGCTGAGCCCGCTGGGGTTGGCATTGGTGTTTGCGGTGGTGGTGATGCCTGCCAGGGGCGCCAGGGCCAGCACCGCGGCGGGGATGTCTGCTTCGTTCAGCGCCAGCTCAATGGTCAGCGGCATCTGGGCCTGTTCGCGCAGTGCTTGCACGCTGCCCAGGGCTTGCAGCTTGCCTGCAGCCAGGATGGCCAGCCGGTCCACACGCTCTTGCAGCTCGGCCAGGATGTGCGAGGTGATGACGATGGTGACGCCACCGGCCTGCAGCTCGCGCAGCGTGGCGTAGAAGTCGCGGATGGCCTGGGGGTCCAGGCCGTTGGTGGGCTCGTCCAGCAGTAGCACCTGCGGGTTGCCCAGCAGGGCCTGCGCAAAGCCCAGGCGCTGGCGCATGCCCTTCGAATATTCGCGCACCGACCGCTTGCCTGCATGGGCCAGGCCCACGCGGTCCAGCAGCGCCTGGCACTGCGACAGCGGCGCGCCCTTGAGGCGGGCGAAGAAGTGCAGGGTTTCGAGCCCGTTCAGGTTGTCGTACAGCACCACGTTTTCAGGCAGGTAGCCCAGGTGGCGGCGCGCGGCGCGAAAGTCGCGGCCCTGCACCGTGGCGCCGCTGACGCGGATGTCGCCCGAGGTGGCGGGCACCAGGCCCAGGATCATCTTGAACAGCGTGCTCTTGCCCGCGCCGTTGTGGCCGATGAGGCCGAAGATCTCGCCGCGCTCCACGCGCAGGTCGATGCCGTCCACGGCGTGCAGGGCACCGTAGTGCTTGTGCACGCCTCGCACCTCAATGGCGGCGGTTGCGCTCGGGTCAGTGGGGGGAGGTTTGCGAGTCACGCTGAAAATTCCGTTGGGGTTGATTCGGTTGCATGCGGGGCTTGGGGTCCACCACGGTGGGCACGCGCAGCACAGGGAACTGCTGGCCCACCAGGCGCAGTGCCTGCACCGCAGGGCTGGCCAGCAGCAGCTTGATGGTGGGGTGGCGCCAGGTCAGGCGGTCCACCATGTCGTTGGCTTCGTAGGGCACATCGCCCACGCCGTTGCCGTCACGGTCCCAGCCCAGGTAGTTGCTCCAGTAATTGCCGCTGTCGGTGCCCCAGCGCTCGTCGCGTGCGCCCACGTAGCGCACCTGTTCGCGGTTGCCGATGAAGTCGTTGCCTTCCACCTTGTTGCGGGTGGAACCTGCGGACAGGTGCACGCCCACTGTGTTGCGCAGGATGAGGTTGCCGCGCAGGGTGGCGTATTCCACGTCGTAGATGAAGAAGCCGCGCGCGTTGTCGGCCACCACGTTGTTTTCGATGATCGAGTCTTGCAGCGTGCGCAGCATGATGCCGTGGTCGCTGTTGCCCCAGGCGCGGTTGTTGCGCACCACCTGGTCGCGCACTTCCATCAGCGCCAGGCCGCCCCGGTTCAGGTAGGTGTCGTTGTCTTCCCACAGGTTGTAGTAGGAATTCATGTAGTGCGTGCCGTAGCGGCTGTGGTGCAGCTTGTTGCCACGGAAGATGGCGTGGTGCGACACATCCACATACAGCGCATCGCGCACAAAGCTGATGTGGTTGCCTTTGATGCGTGCGCCGGTGGTGTTGTACAGCTGCACGCCATTGCCGCGCTGCGACGAGTTCACATCGCGCAGGCCGGTGATGGTGTTGTGCTCCACCCGCACATCGTTGGCCTTTTCAATCCACAGACCGAACAGGTTATAGGTGAGATCGTTCTTGCGCACCACGGCGCGGTGCGCGCCGGGGTAGATGTAGATGCCCGCGTTCTGGTCCTTGAGGCTGGTGCCCGAGTCGCGCACGATCAGACCTTCCAGCACCACATCGGGGGCAGTGACGCGGATGGTGTCGCCCACCTGCCCGCCGCTGAGCGTGGGGCGGTTGATGCCGCGCAGCGTCAGCGCCTTGTCGATGCGCAGGTTCACGCGGTAAAAGCCCCGCTCCACCTCCACCGTGTCGCCAGGGGCGGCGGCTTGCACGGCGGCCTGCAGATCCTGACCGGCCTGCACGCGCACGGTAGCGGCGCTGGCGGGCTGGCTGAGAAGGCTGGCGGCCAAGGCCAGCAGCGCGAGGGCGGCAAGGTGCGACTTCATTACGCCAACCCTACCAGGGTCTTGATGGCCAGGAACAACGCAGCGCCGATCAGCAGGTTCTTGAAGCCCACATAGCTCAGCATGTCCATCACGCCGGCCACGCGGTACTGGTCGCGCCACCAGGGGCCGTCCTTCACATAGCGCTTGCCCGACAGGCGGATCAGCACCTCGTACACGCTCCAGCCAAACCACCAGCCAATGATGGCACCCGACGACAGCGAGCCCATGGCGGCCATGACCCAGGCCACGCTGGCAGCCACGGCGAGCGAGAAGCCCGCCACCTGCAAGGCGCGGCGTGAAGCCCAGCCCTCGCGGCTCCAGGGCCACAGGTGGTCTACCAACTCCAGCAGCACCCAGCGCAAGCCACGTGCACCGGTCTTAGGCGCAGGCTGTGCAGGTGGCGTGGGCATGCGTGGATCCGGGCCCTTGGCGGCCTTGGCCGAAATCTGGTCAGCCACCGTGGCAGGGTGGATCGGGATGAAGTAGCCGTTGGCGCCGATGGGCGTGATTTCCAGGCCATCCTTCTCGCGGCGCTTGCGTTCCTTGGCCAGGGGCGGGCAGCCCTTGGTGTCGGTGTAGAGCACCATGCAGTCTAGGCAGTGCAGGCATTCGCGGTGGTCAATGCGGCCATCGGCATCAATGGCCTGGGCGCCACAGCCCACGGCGCAGGCCTTGCAGCTGTTGCAGTCCTGCTTGCGCTTGAGGCCAAACCAGCGGAACGTGCTGGGCATGGCCAGCGACGCGCCCAGCGGGCAGATGTATTTACAATAAGGCCGCTCGATGAAGATCGACACGCCCAGGATGGCCGCCACAAACAGGCTGTAGGGCCAGGCGCGGTTCATCACACCCACCAGGAAGGTGGTCTTGAACGGCTCCACCTCGGCCAGCTTTTCAGCCAGGCCCATGGAGAACATCGACACCACCAGCAGGCCGAAGAACACCGCGTACTTCACCCACTTGAGCCGGTCGTGCCACTTCTGCGGCAGCTGGGTCTGGAAGCGCTTGAGGCCGATCATCCGGGCGACCTTGTAGATCGCCTCTTGCAGCGAGCCGAACGGGCACATCCAGCCGCAGAACAGGCCGCGCCCGAACAGGAACACGGTGACGATGATGAAGATCCAGAACAGGAAGATGAAAGGGTCGGACAGGAACAGCGACCAGGTCCACTGGAACAGCAGCGAGTGGAACCAGGTCAGCACCTGCGTGATGGAGGGCTGCGCCATGGCGCCAAAGCCGATCCAGAAAATGGCCAGGGCCCAGAAGGTGTACTTGAAGCCGTTGACGGGCCACTTGTTCTTGTGGGTGGACAGGCGGGTGAGCTTTTCGCGCAGGGCATACACGACCGTTACGGCGATGAGCACCAACGCAAACAGCGCAATCTCCACCGCACGCGTCTTCCACACGCGCACCCAGGGGGCGTCGGGTTCTTCAATCGTGGGGCGGCCGCCTTGCAGCATGCTGGCGGGCAGCCAGTAAGGCGTATCAAAGCTGGTGAAGCTGCGGGTGCCGGTGGCGCGGTCCACGCGGTTGCCCAGGAAGCTCAGCTTCCAGGGGTAGGCGGCAGAGAACGCGGCCGAACGGATGATGAAAATGACGGACTCGTTGTAGCTCGGGGCTCCTGCCGCATCCAGGCCATACAGGTTGAGTGCATCGAGATCACGGAAGGTGAAGGAATCTGCGCCCTGGCGCACCTGCACCCGGTCGTAAATGCCGCCGCGCACAAAGCCCGAACCCTTGAACGATTCCTTGCCGCCGGTGCGGATGATGAAGAAGGCGTGCTCGCCTTCCTTGAGCTGCAGGCGCAGGTTGTTCCAGCCGTTGTCGCCCAGCAGGCTCTTGCCCAGGTCGGGGTGGTTCAGGTCGCCAAACCACAGCTCGATGAAAGGCTCGGGGCCCTTGTCCAGCCCCACCTGTTCGGGCTGCACGCGCAGGCGTTGCACCACGCCTTGCTGCACCATGTCGGCCCAGGTCAGGCGCTTGCCGGTTTCGGCATAGCGGGCGGGTTCGCGCACCGTGGGCGCGAGGATGCCCACCTGCCGCGCCACGGCCGAGCCCGAAGCCATCATGACCTGGTTCTGCGCGATGACGGTGACGGTGGCGCCCGAGATGGCATCGAGCCCGATCACGTTCTCATCGGGGCGCGACTGGCCCACCTCGATCTTGTCAGCCACCGACTTGCCCAGGTACTGGGCGTTGAAGTTGAGCAGCGCCGATTCAGGAATGCCCAGCAGCAGGATGGGCTCGGAATGCTTGAGCACCTTCACGCCCACAAAGCGGCCTTGCGTGTCCATGCCGATGAGCGTGACCACAGGCTTGCCGGAGTAGGCGGGCGTGTCGGTGATGTCGGTGGACAGCATCACGTAGCCCAGCAGCCTTTTTTGGATACCGTCGTTGTCGTAAGCCTCTACATAGGGCGGCTGGCCCTTGCGTTCAGAAAAATGGCTGGCGCCGGGAAACACGTCCTTGCAGGGTACGAGAGCGCACAGGTCGCGCGCGGTGGCCAGTTCCGCCGGCAGCTCTGCCTCGTAAGCACCCGCCGCCGCATGGGCACGCGACAGCAGCAACAGAGGCAACAGCAAGACCAGAACAAGTGCGGAGAACCGCCGACCGAGGGATGTCATGGAACTATCTTTTTGATAGCTGCCAGCGCTTATTCAATAAGCGCTAGAGGCCAATTTGATTCAAATTAGTGCGTAAGCGTGATCACGGGCGTGCCCTGGGCGAGGGCAGCCGAGCAAGGGCCTACGCCGGCCGCGCCGCCCCGCAGCGAGGGCTGCGTCCCCCTTCCGCAGCGCGTAGCGCTGCAAGAGAAGGGGGAAGGCGCGCAGCGCCTCAGGGGGATGCTCTGAATCAAGCTTCGACGATCATGCGAGTACGCATCTCCAGGTGCAGCGCATGGCAGAAGTGCGTGCAGTAGCACCAGAACACACCGGGCTTGTCGGCGATGAAGGTCACCGACTTGGTCTCCAGCGGGTTCACGATGAAGTTCACGTTGTAGTTCGGGATCGCAAAGCCGTGCGTCAGGTCTTCGATCTTGTCCAGGTTGGTCAGGATCAGCGTAACCTCGTCACCCTTCTTGAGCTTGAACTCGCGCAGGCTGAATGCGGGGGCCTGCGAAGTCATCTTCACGGTGACCTTTTTGCCATTGCGGAACACGCCGGACTCCTTCGGGTCCTTCACGGCCAGCGGGAACTCGTCGAGCGTGTAGACCTGCTTTGGACGCACCAGATCGCGCTTGAAGATGATGAAGTCATGGGGCTCGCCACGCACGGGGTGGTCGGCCAGCAGCACCATCTTCTCGCCCGAGATGTCGATGAGCTGTTCGTTCTCGGGGTGCAGCGGGCCCACGGGCAGGAAGCGGTCCTTGGAGAACTTGCAGCCCACAGCCAGGAACTTGCCGTCGGCCGCCTTGGTTTCAGACTGTGATGCGTTCAAGTGACCGGGCTGGTATTGCACATCGAGGCGGTCCACCACGTACTTGGCGGTCTTGTCGCCCGCGTGGAACTTGATGGCGGCTTCCACGTTCCACTTGACCACCTGGCTGTCCAGGAACAGGGTGGTGTAGGCGTTGCCACGGCCGTCGAAGGCGGTGTGCAGCGGGCCCAGGCCGATTTCGACCTCAGCGACGATGGCGGAGTCGAGCTTTTCCAGCTTGCCGTCGAACCATTCAAGCACCTTGGCCAGTTCGATCACGGTGGCGGTGGGCGAGAGCTTGCCGGCGCAGATGAAGTACTTGCCATCGGGGCTGGCGTTCACGCCGTGCGGGTTCTTGGGCACCGACACATAGGCGGTGAGGGCCGTCTTGGGGTCCTTGTTGGCTTCATGGGTGCCGTCCACTACGGGCACCTTGCTGGTGCCGATGGTCTTGAACTTGCCGGCCTTGACAGCTTCTTCGATGCGAGCAATGTTGAAAAACAGGCAGGCGTCGCGCTCGGCGGACATCATGTCCTCGTACTTGGCGCCCATCTCGACGTTGTACTGGTTCGTCGCAGCGAGCTTGCCGTCATAGGAGGTGGCGGTCAGATCGCAGTTGCCGTCGATCAGCACTTGCCAGCGCACTTCCATGGTCTCGGCGTCCACGCAGGTGAACATCGAGCGGTACTTGGTGTGATCCTCGGAGCCGGTATTGGGCAGCGGGATGCTGAACTCGGCGCCGCAGAACACGCGCGTGGTGTAGTTGATCGCTGGATCGACCGGGTCGCGCTTGTCCGGGAAAATGCCGTGGAAGCCCTGCACGTTGGGCAGCTCGGTGATCTTGTCGCACACGAAGTAGTCCAGGCGGATACGGGCCAGACGGCTGTTGATCTTGTCGTTGATCCAGGCGTAGCGGCCGTCGTAGTTGCCGTCTTTGTACGAAGCGTGGGTGTGGTGGGTATCGGCCACCGTGTACTTCAGGCTGCCGTCGGGCTTGGTGCCCATCACGGCCTTGGATTCATTGGTGATGCCCCAGCCCACCAGCGCGTCGGGTACGAAGCAGGGGATGCGGGTGATTTCTCGGCCCGATGGCAGACCCAGCACGCGCATGTCTCCCGTATGGCCGCCACTCCACAGGCCGTAGTAGGTGTCCAGTTCGCCGGGCTTGAGGTGCACGTTGGCGCCAGCTCCTGCATGGCTCGATGCGGGGGCGGCAGGCGCTGCAGGCGCGGCCGCAGTGCCGGGCTTTTCGGTGCAGGCTGCAACGCCAGCCGTCAGGCCAACCAGTGCAGCGGTGTTGATGAAACTGCGCCGGCCCAGGCCGCCGGATGCAAGTTGCTGGTCTTTCTTATCGATCATTGTTTACCTCTTTAGGTTGGCTCAGTGAAAAAAAGGGGGGGCACGCGCGGGTGGTCGGTGCCTGAGAAGCAGTGGATGCAGCGGCTCTGCACGCCAGATCGCCAAATGCAACGGCGCTGGCATGCCAGAAACAAAGGGGGTGAGGTGCGGCGGCGGAACGCTGGAAGGCAGGCACAGAGGGCAGTCCATGCCCATGGCCTCCGCGGTGGAGATGTCTTTGGTCACCTCGGCGGCCACCCACTTGGCAGGGCCGCCGTTGCCCGAACACACCAGTTCCATGGCGTGGTGTCGTATGGAAGGAGATGCCCCAGCTACCAGCAAAGCGAGCACGAACGAAGCCAATACCCATAGGCGCAGCGCTCGGTGTTTGCAATGGAAGGACATGGCCGCGATAATAGATTCACATAATATGAATCATATTGATGTAAGTCATGCTTTTGCGGTGTGTACCCCTGTCCATCAAGACGCTGCCAAATTACATTGGTGGCACGAGATGCGCAGGCCCACCGCCAAGGCGGAAAGCGCTGGAGCAACTGCCCGCGTGCAACGCACAAAGGCCTGCACCGCATTCAATGTTTATCCAATACGACAGGACGTTTGCTATGAAGAAAATTTCCATGATGTGCACGGCAGCCGCCGTGCTGGCCTTTACGCTCGCAGGCTGCGGTGACAAGCGGCCCGCCGAGGCACCTGCCGCATCGGCACCAGCACCTGCGGCGGCCCCAGCGGCCCCTGCGGCACCGGCTGCCCCAGAGAACACAGTGGGCAAGAGCGTGTACGGCAAGACCTGCGCGATGTGCCATGCAGCCGGCGTGGCGGGTGCGCCCAAGCCGGGTGACAAAGCCGATTGGGGCCCACGCATTGCCCAAGGCAAAGACACGCTCTACAAGCACGCCATTGAAGGCTTTACAGGCGCCAAAGGCATGATGCCCGCCCGTGGCGGTGGCGCCAGCCTGACCGACGATGAAGTCAAGGCCGCCGTGGATTTCATGGCCGACCAGTCGATCTGACGGAGGCGCTATGCCGCAAGCATCTGCCTCCGCTTCTTCCCACTTGCTGAGCCGCAGGCGTGTGGCGCTCGCCATACCGCTGCTGGGCAGCGCACTGTGGGCTGCCACGGCCAAGGCATCCACTCCCGTGCTGCGTACACAGCGGCCGGTGGTGGGGACGGCCGTGGACATCGTGGTTGAGGGGGCTGATGCCCAGCAGCTGCGCAGCGCCACCGAGCACGCCTTTGCACGCATGCGTGAGCTGGAGGCGTTGCTGAGCAAATACGACCCCCAAAGCCCCGTCAGCCGCGTGAGCGCAGCGGCAGGCAAGCACCCGGTGGCGGTGCCGCCTGCCGTGATGGCGGTGCTGCGCGAGGCGCAACGTATCCATGCAGTGACCGATGGGGCATTCGACGTGACGGTGGGTGGGTTGAAGGCCTGGCACTTTGGCGAGGGTGTGCAGCAGATGCCGCAGGCAGAGGATGTCGCGCGGCAATTGAGCCTGGTGGGCGCGCAGGATTTGGTGCTGGATACCAACGCAGGCACCGCGTATTTGCGGCGCCGCGGCATGGCGCTGGATTTGGGTGGGATTGCCAAGCTGCCCATCCTGGAAGCGGGCATGCGCGTGCTGCAGGAGCATGGCATTGACAACGCCATGGTCAATGGCGGCGGCGACGTGCTGGTGCGCGGGCAAATGCAAGGCCGCGCCTGGCGCGTGGGTCTGCGCGATCCGCGTGCGCCTTCCCAGCTGCTGGGAGCTGTATCGCTGCAGGGCAGCGCCGTGGTGGCCTCTTCGGGCGACTATGAGCGCTACTTTTGGCACCGAGGGCAGCGCCAGCACCATGTGCTCAACCCGCGCACGGGCTGGCCCACCACGGGCGTGCACGGCGTGAGCCTGATCGCATCTTCGGTGGCACAGGTCAATGGCTTGGGCGCCTCCATCATGGTGATGGGCGCTGATGCCGGCAAGGCCTTGGCGCACCGCCAAGGTGGCTTGGCGGTGCTGATTGCGCAGAGCAATGGGCAGGTGTGGAAGTCGCCCGCCATGGCGCGCCAGCTCGGCTCTGCCTGATTCGATTCAGGCACGTGCCCTTGCCGCAGATTTTTCCGAGGGCACGGTCTTGCCGTGCGATGGTCAGTTGCCCGGCACCTGGGCCTGTTCGCAATGCACTTGAATCAACTCCCGTTCTGCCAGCGTGTTTCCAAAACGCACGGCGCTGAGGCAGCCGCCCCACACGCAACCGGTGTCCAGCCCCAGCACATGGGGGCGGTTCAAGAACCCCAGCGTAGACCAGTGCCCAAAGGCCATCGTGGTGTCCGCCGTGCGTCTGCCCGGCACATCAAACCATGGCACCAGACCTGCAGGTGCCTGCGCGGCGCTTTCGGTGTTTTCAAAATCCATCACACCCTCCACCGAGCAAAACCGCAGGCGCGTCATGGCGTTCACGATGGCGCGCAGCCGCTCGGTTCCCTGCAGTGTTGCATCCCACCGGTCGGGTGTGTTTCCGTACATCTGGTGCAGAAAGTCGTGCAGCTGGGGCCCTCGCAGCACTGCGTGCACTTCGCCTGACAAGGCCACCACGTCCTCCAGTGTCCAGCTGGGCAACACCCCCGCATGCACCATGAGCAAGGTTTCGCCAGCCAGGGTGTGCGTTCGCGCCAGCGGTTGCTGGCGCAGCCAATCGAGCAGGGCAGGGTGGTCCGGCGCTTCCAGCACGTGGGCCAGCGTGTCGCGCTTGGATGGCTTGCGCGCGCCGTGCGCTGCCGCCAGTAAATGCAGGTCGTGGTTACCCAGCAAAGCTTGAATGGCACCATCATTTCGCACGCACCGGCGCAATACGTCTGCGGAGGTGGGCCCCCGGTTGACCAAATCACCCAGCAGATAAATCGTGTCGCGGCTGGGAGAAAAACCAATCGTGTCCAAAAGTCGGTGCAATGCGTTGTCGCAGCCTTGGATGTCGCCTATGCAATAAATGGCCATGGGGTGAAGATGAGGGTCTGAGAGAAGGAGGAAACTGATTTTCCTCGAGCCGAATCGCCTGAGGATACGCTGCACTGGAGCAGAGTAACTGGGGCCGATGGTGGGAAGAGGGTTGGCCTGGTTGACATGCCACGTGGGGATATGCCGTTATGCCACAAACGATCTGCAAAATCTGGGCTGTCCATTCTCAAGCGATCAGTGGCTTACAGATGTCCTCCATGCATTGTGGTGACGCGGCTGTATATCTTGCTCTTGGGCAACATGCAGGGAATTGAGTCGAAATAACCAAGTCCAGCGTAAAGAATGTTATTTGTCCATATAATGGCGATTCCGCTCTACTTACTTTTGATTACACACCATGACCACCTACAAAGAACTATTGAAGCAACGCGAGGCTTTGGAGCAGCAAATCAGTGAAGCCCGCCGGCGCGAACTGAGCGATGCCATCAGCCAAGTGCGCTCTTTGGTGGCTGAATTTGGTCTGACTTCTCAAGATGTATTCCCCACTGGCCGTGCCCGCAGCGCCAGCGCTGGCACCAAGGTGGCGCCCAAGTACCGCAACCCCGCGACAGGCGAAACCTGGACGGGCCGTGGCAAGGCGCCCAAGTGGATTCAAAACCAAGACCGCGAGCAGTTCGCGATTTGAGTGGATTCCATGCATTGCTAAAAAAGCCCGCTTTTGCGCAATGCCAGTCAGTTAAGAGCTGACTGGCATTTTTTCGTTGGGAATTTGGAAGCGC
>NZ_JAEFCH010000036.1:0-46599 GCF_016406015.1 Acidovorax sp. IB03
AACACGTCCCCTTTTTACTGGATCAAGCCGCCTGCGGGCTTAACTGACTGGCATTAGGCCCAGGGTGGCATGTTCCTGCTCGGTCAGTCCGGGGCCGTTGTCTTCCACGCTCAGGCTCCAGCCCAGCTCGTCCCCGGCTGCTGCCAGCGTGACAGTGCCCCCTGATGGGGTGTAGGCAATGGCGTTGGCTGCCAGATTGGTCAGCGCTTCGTGCATCAGGTGGGCATCGGCAACGGCCATGGCATGCGACGGGGCAGGCGGCTGAATGCCAAAGTCGATCTGCTTGGCGCGTGCCTGGGGTAGCAGTTCGAGAGCGACCGTGCGCAGCAGGCTGGACAAGTCCAGGGGCGCGAAATCCAGGGCGGCTGTGTCGCTGCGCCCCAGGGCTAGCAATTGCTGCGTGCTGCGGGTGGCGCGGGAAATTTCGGTTCCCAGGGCTTGCAGTGTCTGCTGCACCAGGCCGCTGTTCGGCTCTCGCCGTGCATAGTCCACCTGCATCTGCAAAGTGGTCAGGTGGGTGCGCAACTGGTGCGATGCGTCGTCCAGAAATTCTCTTTGCTGCGTGATGAGCGCCTGGTTGCGCGTCATGTGCTGGTTGACGGCGGACACCAGGGGGCGGATGTCTGCGGGCAGATCCTGTGGCGGGATAGGCGTCATATCTTCCGGGCTGCGGTCTTGCACGCCTTGCGCCAAACGTGCCAGCGGGCGCAAGGCCAGCGCCAGGGTTCCGGCAGCACCTAGCACCATCAGCACCAGTATCAGTCCATCCCGCAGGGCTGCGCGGCGCACAAAGCGGAGAGTGAAATCGCGGCGCGATTGGGTGCTTTCACCCACTTGCACGATGACGCTGGTATTCGACTGCTCCAGGCTGGTTCCGTTCAGACTCGCATCTGCCGAAATGGGGCGCTGGTAAGCCACCAAGCGCAAGGACTCTCCAAAATACCGGGCGTCGTAAAAACGCGGAACACCTGGCTCCAGCGGGCGGGGCGGTAAGGGCAGATCGGCATTGCCCAGCTCTACCAACGCATCGGACGTCGCTACCCGGAAGTACACCGATCCGCTGGCTGTCAGCTCAAAGAACTCCAGCATGCTGTAGGGCAGCTCGGCCGTGAGCCCGCCCGATGCGGTGGAGATGCCCGCGTCGATGGCCTTGAGCGCCCCCACCAGCGAGCGGTCATACGCCGCGTTGGCTGCCTCCAGCGCATCGTGCCGTGTCATCCAGAGTTCCAGCGCCGTCACCAGCACCAGCAGGGGCAGCAGCACGATGGCCAGGCGCTGCCACAGGCGCAGGCCGGAGAGCGTGGATGGCCATGTGCTGCGCCACAGCGCCATCAATTGCACTCCAGTGCGTAGCCCAACCCGCGCAGGGTGGTGATGCGTACGTCGCTGCCTTCCAGACGCTTGCGCAGCCGGTGCACAAACACTTCCACTGCTTCGGGGTGAACGTCTTCGTCGTCAGAGAACACCCGATCCAGTATTTGCTGTTTGGAAAAGGGCTCGCCGCTGCGTTGCACCAGCACCCGCAGCACTGCCAGTTCGCGCGGGGACAAGGCCAGTGGCGCGCCTTGCAGTGTGAACTGCTTGCGCTGGCCGTCATAAACCAGCGAGCCGCAGGCCAGCCGGGGGTGTTCGTTGCCCCGTGCGCGTCGCACCAGGGCGTGCAGGCGTGCCTCCAGCTCCGCCAGCTCGAAAGGTTTGGCCAGAAAGTCGTCTGCGCCAGCGTTGAGCAGGCGCACCCGCTCGTCCAGCGAATCACGCGCCGTCAGAATCAGCGCGGGAAGGCGTTGGTCGCGTTCGCGCAGCCGTTGCAACACGCCATGGCCGTCCAGCCCCGGCAGGCCCAAGTCCAGCACCAAGGCGTCGTGGTCGGCATGTTGCAGGGCCCGATCGGCCATCAGTCCGTCGCTGACCCATTCGACCTGGATGCCGGCGTGCTCCAGAGCCCGGCTGAGCCAGGTTCCCAGGCTGTGTTCGTCTTCTGCCAAAAGGATGCGCATGATGGGGCGATGCTAATGCGGGATAGACGGCCTGAGGGTAGGCTCGGCAACGTCCACAGCCATTCAAGCCTGCGGTGCAGGCCTGAATGATGGATAGGGGCAGTCTGTGGAGTGCTCAGTCGGGCTTGACCTTGGCGCGCAGCAATACCTTCTTCCAGCGTTCCTGCTCTGCGGCGATGAACTGGGCAAAGTGCGCAGGCGTACCCCCAATGGCCTCGGCTGCGTCGGCGTTGAGCCGTTCCAGCGAGGCGGGGGCTTTGACGGCCTTCATGGTTTCGACCGAGAGCTTTTCGAGGTTGGCTGCGGGCATGTTGGCCGGGGCGAGCATGCCGTACCACTGGGTCATTTCAAAGCCAGGAAAGCCTTGCTCGGCCACGGTGGGCACGTCGGGCAATTGCGGCAGGCGCTTGGCCGAGCCGGTGGCAATGCAGCGCACCTTGCCCGACTTGATGAAAGGCAGCATCGCGGCTGCACCCACGGCTGAGGCCTCAAGGCGGCCCGAGAGCAGGTCGGTCATCATGGGGCCGGTGCCACGGTAGGGCACGTGCAACAGGAACAGGTCGGCAGTCATCTTGAGGTATTCAAACGCCAGGTGCCCCGCGCTGCCATTGCCGGCCGAGCCGTAGCTGAACCTGCCGGGGCTTTTCTTGGCGTAGGCGATGAATTCCTTGAGGTTCTTGACCGGCACATCGGGGTGCACCACATACAGGCTGGGCACCTTGGCCAACAGGCTCACAGGCTTGAAGTCCTTGTTGGCATCGTAGGGCAGCTTGTCGAAGATGAAGGGATTGACCGCCAGCGTGCCGATGTGCCCCAGGATCAAGGTGTGCTGGTCTTCGGCGCGTGCCACTTCCGACATCGCGATGTTGCCAGCGGCCCCTGGCTTGTTGTCCACAAAAACGCTTTGACCCAGGGTCTTGGACAGTTCGGCGGCCGTGGAGCGCGCCACGATTTCTGAGCTGCCCCCCGGTGCAAACGGCACCACAAAACGCACCGATTTGCTGGGCCAGGCGGCCTGGGCCGCTGCGCCCGCAGGCAAAAGCCCGCCCAGGGCCAGCGCTGAACCTGCGCTGAGCAGGTGGCGGCGTGCAGGGTTGAAGGTGGGGGGAAGTTCAAACATGGCGATGTCTCCTCGTTCTGGTCAGTGATTCGTAGGCCTGGTTGCCTTGAAGCATCGTGCCGAGTGACAGCTTTCGGAATGCTGTCAGTGTGGCGTGGTCGCACTGACTCAGGCTTGTATTTGTTGCCCTTGCTACGCAGCAGCCCAGGTCTTCACAGTGCGCGGTCAGGCCTCTGGGGTGCCTGCCCGCACGACCCGGTTGCGTCCGGTGTTCTTGGCTTGGTAGAGCGCCGCGTCGGAACTGGCCAAGGTCGAGGCCGAGTCTGGCAAGACCGGACACAAGCCCACGCTCATGGTGACTCGGATGGTCTGGCCGTCATCGCTTGCGATGGTGCTTTGCTCCAAAGCGATGCGCAGACGCTCGGCGATGGCGTGGCCTTGCTCCACCGTGGTGTTGGGCAACAGCACCGCAAACTCCTCGCCACCCAGTCGCCCAGCCATGTCTTCCTTGCGCAGCAGATTCCCGCGCAACAAGTTGGCCAGATGAACCAATACCTTGTCGCCCGTGGCGTGTCCCCAGGTGTCATTGACGCGCTTGAAGTGGTCCAGGTCCAGCATCAGGAAGGCCGCGGGAGGCGCACCGTGGGCGATATGAGTGATCTCGGCTTCGAGGCGGGCCATGAAAGCGCGCCGGTTGGTCAGGCCCGTCAGGGTGTCGGTGGTGGCCAGCCGCTCCAGCGTACGCTCGCGGCGGCGGCGCTCGGTGATGTCTTGCGCCAGCCACAACCTGCCCAGGTCATCGCCTCGGGCGGTGCGTATCTGCACCATGTCGATCCGCACGGTGGTGCCTTGTGCCAGTGCCACTTCGTAAGTCGCGTTGTTACCCATGGTGTACAGCTGCTCTGTGGGGGGCAGCGCATCCAAAACCTCGGACGGAACCATGGCACGCAACTTGTTTCGATCACAACCCACCAGCTCTTCTGAGGGCGTGCTGACGCCAAAAAGATCACACAGGGCCTGGTTCAGCACCACGGCGGTGCCAACTTGGTTTTGTACCAGCACCCCTCCAGGGAAGTGCCGAATCACCTCCATCAAGTGCGCCTGGGCTGTTGCCAAGGCCTCTTCGGTCTCGCGCCGCTCGGTGGTGTCCACCAGGGTCCAAATCACGTCGCCCTCTGGCTGCTGCGGATCCAGGGGGGTGCCTCTGATCGAAAACCAGCGAAGGGCGCCTGTGGCAGTGCGCATGAGGTATTCCACCTCCACGCCACCTTGCTCCCGCACGGCATCCACGTACGGTAGAAGTTGCGTGAACGCTGCTTCGTGCCGGTGCAGGACGCTCAGGCTTTTGCCTTGCAGGGGCAGTCCGTCCTGCGAGAAGGTCTCCACGGCTCTGTGGTTGGCCAGCGCAATGATGCGCTCGGGGGTGGAGATGAGGAGGGCCGCTGCGGCATTTTCGAGCAGTGCTTGCCGAAGGTGTGTTTCCTGCTTGCGGGGGGTGATGTCGGTCTGGGTGCCGATGACCAGCCCGGCAATTTCTGTGTCGTCCGGCGCAACTTGCCCTCGGATTTCCATCCATCGCCATGTGCCTTGCTGGGTGAGCAGGCGTGTTTCCAGGTCGAAGGGCTCGCCCAGGGCAATCTGGCGTTGCAGCGTGGTGAGCACCCGGTGGCGGTCATCAGGGTGCACATGCTCTTGCCACGTTTGAAAGTCTAGCTTTTGAGAAAGCACTTCGTAGCCCAGCATCTGGTGGCAGCGCTTGTCCATCTCGATGATGCCCGTGCGGGTGTCCCATTCCCAAAGGCCGTCCTGCACGGCCACCATGGTCAGGCGCAGCCGCGCTTCGCTGCGGCGCAGTGCTTCCATCACGGAGTGTTGTTCAGTCACGTCGTGGATGTATCCATGCCACAACGTAGACCCATCAGCTTCGCGCTCAGGCTTGGCCTGGCCGGCCAACCACCGGGTTTGGCCGTTGGGCAGCACTTGGCGCCATTCGTGGCTCCACAGTTCCAGCCTGCTGGCTGACTCCAAGATGCTGGAGCGCAATGCTTCAAGATCCTCAGGATGGGCACTGGCAAATGCCTGGCGGGAATCCGTCTGCGCCAGCTCTGGGGTGATGCCGTAGATGTCGGCAATAACAGGGCTCGCATACGGAAAGCAACTGCTTCCGTCAGGCCGCAACCTGAATTGGTACACCGTGCCAGGAACCTGCACCAGCAGTTTGGCCAGGCGTTGCTGCAGTTCCTGGCGCGCCGCGTCGATCTCGTGCCGCTGCGTGACGTCGACATAAGTGCCGGTGATGCGTTGCGAAGGCGGCTTACCCGCGCGGCGCACGATGCGTCCACGCACCTGCATCCAGATCCAATGGCCGTCCTGGTGGCGCAGCCGGGGCTCTGCCTCGAAGAATTCGGAGTCCCCGCGAACGTGAGCGTCGAGGGCATCACACCAGGCTGGCCAATCCTCAGGGTGGATCAACGCTTGGAGTTGCTCAGGGTTGGGGTGGTAGGCTTCCTTTGGCAACCCCAGCAGACGGACCCAGCGGCGGTCAAAAAAGAAATCTCCCGCAGGCGGGCTCCAATTCCATGTGCCCAGCTTGCCGCCTTCCAGTGCCAGTCGGTAACGTTGCCTTTGGCGCTCCAGCCGTTCACGGTCCTGCTTTTGACGCTGGAAGAGCAGCGCAATCCAGCACGCCGCCAGCACAAACGCCAGCGTTCCCACGGCATTGCGCAGGCGGCTGTCGCGCACGGATTGGTACGTTCCCGCCATGGCCTGGTCGCGGCTGAGCCCGACGCTGACGCCAAGGGATAGTGCGCGAGTCGCTGCCAGGCGTAGAACCGGTGCACATCTTCAATAGGCGCGGCAACTTGGTATCGCCCACTGGTGCGCTCTGGGTAGCGCATAAATTCGCGGTCTGCGGGTACGTTCAGGGCCATTACCTCCTTTTGACCGTGGGAGCGCGCGAGATACGCCCCATCAGCACGCAGCAGCAGTGCTGCGTCGTTGCCCTGGGTGAATACATCGCGCAGGTTATTGGACAGGTAGTCCGGGTTGATGGAAAGCACCACCACGCCGCCAAAGCGGTTGCCTTGGCTGATAGGGTAAGACACTTGCACCGACCACTGCCCCGACACCCGGCCCAGTGTGGGGCGGCTAATGTAGAGGCGCTTTTCCGTCTCCAAGGTGTGGGCCTGGAAGTGGGGACGGTCTCCGATCGATGTGCCCAGCGTTGCGCTGTCGGGCGACAGCGACGAATACACGATGCGTCCACTGGAGTCTGTCACCGCGATTTGCAAAATACTGCCCGGCGGGAACGACGCAAGGGCGTCGGTCGCTGCCAACTGAAAGGTGTGCTGCGGGTCGTGTTCGTGCAGAACGGCCAGACTGCGCGCCAGGTATTCCAGCCCGCCCATCAATGTTTCCATTTGGGCCGCAAGGGTGCGCGCAATGTGCGTGGCACGCAGTTCGGTCTGTGTCTCCGCAAAGGTGGTTTGCTCTTGCTGTTGCGCGAGCAAAAGCCACCAGTAAGCGCCACAGGCAACGAGTACCGCGGCCAATGCGCCCGTCACCCTCCAGTGCATCCAGAACGTTTTCATCGGGTGCATCCTGACCGTGAACGGATGAGGGCTAAGAAGGCTCGTTTGTGGCAGGGCTTTGTCGCAAGCCCAGCGGGCTTGGCCCACAGTGCGGCCGAGGCGGCTGGCAGGGAAACTGCGGGTACCGTTCGGGGTGAGGAGACTGCGGGGTAGGCGAAAAAACGCATTAATACCGATTTTATTGTTCAGTAGCGGATAGTTACTGATAAAGCGGCTGCGCCTTCCCGGTAGATGGCCCCGTTCGGGATCCAGATCGACGATTTTTGAGGCGTATCAAGGTTGCTCTGGTCGGCTGGACTGCTGGCGACCGCGCCAGAATTTGCCCGCCAAGCGGGTCGTTTTCAGTGGCGCAGGCCTGTGATTTGCTGCGCTGCGTGCAGGCCGCTGCGGATAGCGCCTTCCAGCGTGGCTGGGTAGGGGCCTTCCGTGTAGTCGCCTGCGGCCCACAGGCCTGAGAGCACGCGATTTCCAGGACGGCGCAGGCTTGGGGTACAGGCAAAGGTTGCGCGTTTTTCCACCACGGTCTGGAGGGGGCGCAGGGTTTTGAGGCCCAGCTGTTCCTGGGCCTGGCGCACAACCTGATCCTCAAGCGTGGCACGGTCTTGCTCACTGACGCTGACCACAAAGGCCAGCAAACCGGCAGGCCCCCCCAGGTGCCCGCGGTCGAACACAAACTGTGCGGGTTGCTCGGGGCCTGGGCGCAAGGCCAGCATTGCCTGGTTCAGGGTATGGCGACTTTCCTCAGTGTGCCCAGACCCATTCGGGAGGCTGGTGGCAGAGGCCTGTGCGTACACCGTACCGATGGATGTGAACCGCAGTGCTTGGGTTACATGGATCCACTCGGCGGCTTCGCCTTGTTCGGTTTGGGAAAGGCTGCCGTGGGCCGCTTGCACCAGGCGGGCGGCTTCCGTGCTGTGGGTGGCCAGCACCACCGAGTCAAAGCGTGTGCCGTCCACGTCCCAGCCGTCAGGGGTGCGCGCCAGGCCTGCCACGCGTTGCCCCGTGTGCAGCGCCGCTCCCTGGGCTTGCAGCCACTGCGCAGCGGTATCCGGGAACAGCGCCCCCAGGTCGGTGCGCGGCAGCAGCAGGTTCGAGCCACCGCGCCCGCTGAACAGGCTGTCGCGCAACACGCGCAAGAACACTTCCGCGCTGGCCTCGTGCGCGGGGGTGTTGAGTGCCGATACGCACAGGGGCTCGATGAACTCTTGCAGCAGGCGCTGCGGCAGGCGCTCGCACAGCTGCGCTACCGACCAGCGCGCATCGCACCGGAAGCCCTTGAGCTGCCAGCTGGCGCAAGTGCGCAGCAACGCGACTTTGTCGGTCCAACTCCAGCCGCGTGCCCGCGCCACGCCCACCAGCGCATCCCAGGGGGGCGGCAGGTTGGGCAGTTCCAGGCCTCTGCGGTCGGCGTAGGTCAAGGTCAGGGGGAGGCGCAGCATGGCGCTGGGCACGTCCACGCCCACCGTGCGCATCAAACGCAGGGTTTCGGTGTAGGCACCAATCAGGATGTGTTGCCCGTTGTCCAGTACGAGGGGCTGGCCCGCTGCATCCACGGTGTGCAGTGCCCGTGCCCGCCCACCCAGGGTGCGAGCGGCTTCCATCACCGTGACGTGGTGGCCTGCCTGCGTCAACGCCACCGCTGCCGCCATGCCGGCCCAGCCGGCGCCCACCACCGCGACGCGCATCACATGCGCCCCAGGGCCTGTACCTTCCATGCCAGCCAGAACTTGCGCAAGGGCGTGAGGCGAATGCGCTGGTGCAGCACCTGGAAGTTGTCGTGTTCGATTTCGCGCAGCAGGGTGCGGTAGATGCTGGCCATCATGAGCCCAGGCTTTTGGGCGCGGCGGTCTGCGTCGGGCAATAGGGCCAGCGCCTCGTCGTACAGGCGGTGCGCTCGCTCGGCCTGAAAGCGCATGAGGGCGGTGAAACGGTCGGAATACGTGCGCTTCAGAATCTCGTGCGCCTTCACATCAAACTGCTGCAACTCGCTGACGGGAAGGTAAATGCGGCCCAGCATGGCGTCTTCACCCACGTCGCGGATGATGTTGGTGAGCTGAAACGCCAGCCCCAGCGTGTGTGCGTATTGGGTGGTGCGCTCGTCGGTCTGGCCAAAAATGCGCGCAGCCACCTCGCCCACAATGCCCGCCACCAGGTGGCAATAGCCCTTGAGGCCTGCAAAGTCGAGGTAGCGGGTTTGCTCCAGGTCCATCTGGCAGCCATCTATCACCGCCTGCAGGTGGCGCTGCTCAATGCCGTAGTCGGCGGTGTGCGGCATCAGCGCCTGCATCACCGGGTGCGTGGGCTGGCCGCCAAAAGCCTTGGCCACTTCGGCCTGCCACCAGGCCAGTTTGGTGCGGGCCACGCCGGGGTCAGACACTTCGTCCACCACGTCATCCACTTCGCGGCAAAACGCATAGAACGCGGTAATCGCTGCGCGCCGGGGCGCGGGCAGGAACAAGAAGGCGTAATAGAAGCTGCTGCCCGAGGCAACCGCTTTTTGTTGGACGTACTGTTCCGGAGTCATGGGGCGCGATTGTCCCACGCGCTGTGTGGCCCGCGCCCGAGAATCTGCGCGCCAGGGAGCTTTGCCCGGCCCCTGGGGATGAGCCTGTGATTTTCAAAGGGCGCTCTGTCACTCGCACGCTGGAGCGGCGAAACGATGCAATAAGAGCGGCTAACAAAACTCTTCTGGCGTCGTTGCCGCGTCTTGTCGTACTACGCGTACTGCCTGCGACGCGGCGCCTAGCCAGAACCGCTTCGCTGAGTTTTGTTAGCCGCTCTAAGCGATGTGCCAGCTGTGCATCGCAGCATCCATCTCTCCGATGGGGCTTGCGCCACGGCCGTTAGCGTGCCAACTTGCCTGGTGCTGCTTCAGCATTCCACCACATTCACCGCCAGCCCGCCGCGCGAGGTCTCCTTGTATTTGCTCTTCATGTCGGCGCCGGTCTGCATCATGGTTTTGATGACCTTGTCGAGCGACACCACATGCTGGCCATCGCCGCGCAGGGCCATGCGGGCGGCGTTGATTGCTTTGATGGCGCCCATGGCGTTGCGCTCGATGCAGGGAATTTGCACCAACCCACCCACGGGGTCGCAGGTCATGCCCAGGTTGTGCTCCATGCCGATTTCTGCGGCGTTTTCCACCTGCTCGGGCGTGCCGCCCATCACAGCGGCGAGGGCACCCGCGGCCATGGAGCAGGCCACGCCCACCTCGCCCTGGCAGCCCACCTCGGCACCCGAAAGCGATGCGTTGACCTTGTAAATGATGCCGATGGCGCCCGCAGTGAGCAAAAAGGTGGCAATGCCCGCATCGTTCGCACCGGGCAGGAACCGCACGTAGTAGTGCAGCACTGCGGGGATGACCCCGGCGGCACCGTTGGTGGGTGCTGTGACCACGCGGCCGCCCGCCGCGTTTTCCTCGTTCACCGCCATGGCGTACAGGTTCACCCAGTCCAGCATCGATAGCGGGTCGCGCAGCGCGGCCTCGGGGTGGCTGCTCAGGTTGCGGTGCAGTTCGGCCGCGCGGCGGCGCACATGCATGGGGCCGGGCAGAGTGCCAGTGGCCGCGCAGCCGCGTTGCACGGCCCCAGCCATGGTCTGCCAGATGCGCAGCAGCTGGCGTTGCACTTCGTCGGCGCTGTGCCAGTGCTGCTCGTTGGCGGCAGTGACCTGGGCCATGCTCAAGCCCGTGGCGCGGCACTGCGCCAGCAGCTCGGCCCCGGTGCTGTAAGGGTAGGGCAGCCCCTGGCCATGGCCCTGGCTGCCGGAAGCAGCTGCTGCGCCGGGGTTGGTCACGCGCTGGCCTTGCTCGTCCACTACAAAGCCGCCGCCAATCGAGTAGTACTCGCGCACGGCGATTTCCTGGCCCTGCGCGTCAAAGGCACGAAAACACAGGCCGTTGGGGTGGCGGGGCAGGCTTTTGCGCCGCAGCAGCATGTGTTCCTTGTCGATCCAGGGAATGCTGTGTTCGCCCAGCAGCGGCAGGCGTTGGCTGCTGCGAATCTGGGCCACGGTGGGCGCGATCTGGTCGGGGTCGATGGTGTCAGGCTCGTGGCCTGCCAGGCCCAGCAGCACAGCGGTGTCGGTGCCATGCCCGATGCCCGTGGCGGACAGCGATCCAAACAGCTCGGCCACCACATGGTGCACTGCCGCCAGCCCCACGGTGGCTTGCAGGTGGCATGAGAACTGCCGCGCCGCAATCATGGGGCCCACGGTGTGGGAGCTGGAGGGGCCGATGCCAATTTTGAAAAGGTCGAAGACGCTGACGGACATGGTGGTGCGAGGCCGTGGTTCGGGTTGTGATCCTGCCAAGGCTAGCGGCGCCGTGCTGCCGCCGCACGCGCGGAATCCCTGCCCCTCATGCCGGTGGCGGCAAGGCGGGCCAGGGTGGCTGGCGTGCTGGGTTGTCTGCCAATCATCAATGATGCTATTAAAAATGTAGCTGCTGGCGCTTTTGGATAAAGCGCTAGAGCATGATTTGACTTGAATTTTTCGGGCGCTTGAAGCCGGCGGGTTAGCGCCCGTTGTGGGGCATAAATCTTTCTTACATTGCCACGGCGCGGGCCAGCATCACGATCCAGTCCGGGGCATGCAGGCGGGGGCGGGTGTGCAGGCTGCCGCCTTGAAGGGCGTCCACCTTGTCCAGAATGCGCAGGCCGCCTTGCACCACCAGGCGCAGGTCCCACCCCATGCGCCCGGGCAGGCGGTGTACCAGGGGTGCGCCTTGCACCATCAGGGCCCGTGCCCAGTCGGCGCTGTCTTGAATCAGCCGCGCATTCTGCGGCGTGGTCTGGCGTGCCAGCAGCTCGGCCTGGCAGGCGCCGTAGGCTGCGCAGTCGGCGCGGGGCAGGTAGTGGCGGCCGCGCGGAATGTCCACGCTCAAGTCCTGCCAGAAATTGGCCAGCTGCAAGGCTGTGCAGATGGCGTCGCTTTGCTGCAGTGCCTGGGCATCGCTCACGCCATACAGGTGCAGCAGCAAGCGGCCTACCGGGTTGGCAGAGCGGCGGCAGTAGTCCAGCAGCTCTGCCCGGTCGGCGTAGCCCTCGGCGTCACGCGTCTTTTCCACGTCTTGGGCGAAGGCGCTGAGCAGGTCGGCCAGCAGGTTCACAGGCAGCTGGTGCTGTTCGATCATGGCGCGCAGCGGAAGAAACACCGTCTCCCAACGCTCCGATGGTGCGTGCCCCCGGGCGACAGCTTGCAAGTCGGCCTCGAACGCTGCCAGGTCTTGCAGGCGCTGCGCTGGCGGGGCGTCGCCTTCGTCAGCAATGTCGTCGGCGGTGCGTGCAAAAGCGTAGATGGCCCGAATGGGTGGGCGCAGGCGGGGCGGGCACAGCAGTGACGCCACCGGAAAATTCTCGTAGTGCGTGACTGCCGCTGCGGCCTGGGCCGCTGGGGCGGCCAAAGGGGTCGCAGAAGGGGCAGGGGAAGAGCGATTTTCAGGATTCATGGCGGCGTGGATTGTCGCTTGACAATGCCCGGGCCTTCTCATAGATTACTAACCGGTCAGTCAGTAGCTGTTTCGGCACTGTCTGACCAGGGCCGGTTCGCGGTCTCTCTCTTGAACAAATCACCGCTTTTGCAGCCCCGAATCAAGGGGTGGTTCCCGGTTGCGCCTGCCGCGCCGGTGCATCGCTGTGGCGCGCACGACTGTGTTGTCGTGCCCTATCGCGTGATTTGCCGGGGGAGGGGCCCATCGGCTTTGGCCTGGGCGCAGAGCAAGGGGCAGTCCACCTTGCACCGCCCGGTCGCACCATTTTTCATCACTGGATTTTCCATGCGTACACCTTCCGCTTCGCGGCCATTTCACGGGTTTCACAGGTATCTCATGCTTCTGGGCGCAGTGGCGCTGATGGCCGCTTGTTCGCGGCCTGCGCCGCCGCAGGAGCCCGTGCGTGCCGTCAAATTGATGACGGTGGGTGTGGGGGCGTTGGAGTCGCAGCTCGAATATGCGGGTGAGGTGCGTGCCAGGGTGGAATCCCGCCTGGGCTTTCGCGTGGGCGGCAAGATCGTGCAGCGCCAGGCCGAACTGGGCCAGCGCGTGAAGGCTGGCGATGTGCTGGCGCAGCTGGACCCCAAGGACTACCAGTTGGCGGCGGAGGCTGCCCGCGCGCAGTTGGCAGCAGCCACCACCCAGCGCGACTTGGCAGCGGCCGACTACAAGCGCTACGCAGCGCTGAAAGACCAGAATTTCATCAGCGGTGCCGAGCTGGAGCGGCGCGACACCGCCCTGAAGACCGCGCAAGCCACGCTGGACCAAGCCAAGGCGCAACTGGCCTCGCAAGGCAACCAGGCCGCCTACACGCGGCTGGTGGCCGATGCGGCTGGCGTGGTGACCGGCATTGATGCTGAGCCAGGCCAGGTGGTGGCGGCAGGTGCGCCCGTGGTGCGCATCGCCCAGGACGGGGCCCGTGATGTGGTGTTTGCCGTGCCCGAGGACAAGGTGGCCGCCATGGCCCCCGGCCAGGAAGTGGCCGTGCGTGGCTGGGCCAATGGCAAGACGTTGACGGGCAAGGTGCGCGAAGTGGCCGCCAGTGCCGACGCTGCCACCCGCACCTTCCAGGTCAAGGTGGCCATCGATCGCGCCGAAGCGCCGGCTTTGGGCTCCACTGTGTACGTCACCCCCAAGGCGCTGAGCCATGCCGGCACCCCCGCCATCAAGCTGCCCACCACGGCCTTGCGCCAGGAAGGGCAGTCCACCGCGGTGTGGGTGTATGACCCAGCCACCAGCACCATCAAGTCCCAGGTCATCCAGATTGCCACCGCTGATGGCAACGATGCGGTGGTGGCCTCCGGCCTCACGCCTGGCATGCAGGTGGTGGCCACCGGGGTGCATGTGCTCTCACCAGGGCAGAAGGTAACGGTATATCAGTCAAAAACGGCTGTAGCGCCCGTGAATCAAGCGCCAGCAGCTACTGATTCAGTAGCAAACGGTGCATCCCAGCCCGCTGCGAAGTAAGGTACACCATGAGCCAGAACCAACCAAAAGAGGGGTTCAACCTCTCCAAGTGGGCGCTCGACCACCCGGCGCTCACGCGCTACCTGATGGTCGTGCTGATGCTGCTGGGCTTCGCGGCCTATTTCCAGCTGGGGCAGGACGAAGACCCGCCTTTCACCTTCCGGGTGATGGTGGTCCGCACCTACTGGCCTGGCGCCACGGCGCAACAGGTGGCCGAGCAGGTGACCGACAAGATCGAGCGCACGCTGCAGGAAGTGCCTTACGCCGACAAGATCCGCAGCTACTCCAAGCCAGGCGAGTCGCAGATCATCTTCCAGATCAAGGATTCATCGCGCCCGAGCGAGGTGGCCAACATCTGGTACACGGTGCGCAAGAAGGTGGGCGACATGCGCTACACGCTGCCCACCGGCGTGCAGGGGCCGTTCTTCAACGATGAGTTCGGCGATGTGTATGGCGTGATCTACGCGCTGGAGTCCGAAGGCTTCAGCTACGCAGAGCTGAAGACCTTTGCCGACGATGTGCGCCAGCAACTGCTGCGGGTGCGCGATGTGGCCAAGGTCGAGCAGTTCGGCGTGCAGGACGAAAAGCTGTTTGTCGAAATCTCGCAAAAGCGCCTGTCGCAGCTGGGGCTGGATTTCAACCAGGTGCTGGCCCAACTGGGCCAGCAAAACGCCGTGGAATCGGCCGGGGCTGTGCAGACCCCGCTGGACCAGGTGCAGGTGCGTGTGGGCGGCCAGTTCAACGCCATTGAAGACCTGCGGGCCATGCCGATTCGCGGCCCGTCGGGTGCGCAGTTCCGCCTGGGCGATATTGCCGAGGTCAAGCGTGGCTACGTAGACCCGGCCACCGTGAAGGTGCGCCACCAGGGGCGTGAGGTGATTGCGCTGGGTATCTCGATGGCCAAGGGCGGCGACATCATTGCCCTGGGCAAGGCGCTGGAACAGGCCACGCAGCGCATCGGCAACTCGTTGCCAGCGGGCGTCAAGCTGGTCAATGTGCAAGACCAGCCCAAGGCCGTGTCCACGTCGGTCAACGAATTTGTGAAGGTGCTGATCGAAGCCGTGGTCATCGTTCTGGCCGTGAGCTTCATCAGCCTGGGCCTGCACAAGCGCCCTGGCAACCACCCGCTGTGGAAGCGCTGGTACATCGACCCCCGGCCCGGCCTGGTGGTGTGCATCACCATTCCCATGGTGCTGGCCGTGACCTTTTTGGCCATGTGGTACTGGGGCATTGGCCTGCACAAGATTTCGCTGGGCTCGCTCATCATTGCGCTGGGCCTGCTGGTGGACGACGCCATCATCGCCGTCGAAATGATGGTGCTGAAGCTGGAAGAGGGCTACGACAAGGTGCGCGCCGCCACCTTTGCCTATGAGCTGACAGCCATGCCCATGCTGACGGGTACGTTGATCACGGCTGCAGGCTTTTTGCCGATTGGCATTGCCAAGTCGATGACGGGTGAATACACCTTCGCGATTTTTGCCGTGACGGTGATTTCGCTGGTGCTGTCATGGGTGGTGTCGGTGTACTTCGTGCCTTACCTGGGCACGCTGCTGCTCAAGGTGCCGCCCCATGTGCAGGCCGCCCAGGCCAACAAGGGCATTACCGACGACCCGCACGAGGTGTTTGACAGCCCGTTCTACACCGCCTTTCGGCGGCTGGTGGATTGGTGCGTGCAGCACCGCTGGATCACCATTGGCCTCACGGCCCTGACCTTTGCCCTGGGTATTGTGGGCATGGGCAAGGTGCAGCAGCAGTTTTTCCCGGATTCCAGCCGTCTCGAAATCATGGTGGAAGTCTGGTTCCCTGAAGGCACATCGTTTGCGGGCAACGAAGAGGTCACCAAGCGGGTGGAGCAGCGTCTGCTGACCGAAGCCGGCGTGAATTCCGTGACCACCTGGGTGGGTTCGGGTGTGCCGCGTTTCTATCTGCCGCTGGACCAGGTGCTGCCGCAAACCAACGTGTCGCAGTTCATCGTCTTGCCCAAGGACCTGGCGGTGCGTGAATCGCTGCGCATCAAGCTGCCCACGCTGCTGGCACAGGAATTTCCTGAAGTGCGCGGGCGCGTGAAGTTGCTGCCCAACGGCCCGCCCGTGGCCTACCCCGTTCAGTTCCGCGTGATGGGTCCCGACCCGGTGGTGCTGCGTGAGCGTGCTGACGAGGTGAAGGCTGCACTGCGCGCCAGCCCCGACATGCGCGGCGTGAACGACAACTGGAACGAGTCCGTGAAAGTGCTGCGCATGGAGGTGGACCAGGACAAGGCGCGTGCGCTGGGGGTCAGCAGCCAGTCCATCGCCCAGGCCGCCAAGATCATGCTGGCCGGCTCGCAGATCGGGCAGTTCCGCGAGGGTGACAAGCTCATCGACATCGTGCTGCGCCAGCCGCTGGACGAGCGCAACGCCATTACCGATATTGGTAGCGCTTATCTGCCCACGGCCTCGGGCAAGTCCATCCCGCTCACGCAAATTGCCAAGCCTGTGTTCACCTGGGAGCCCGGTGTGATGTGGCGCGAGAACCGCGACTACGCTATCACGGTGCAGGGGGATGTGACCGAAGGCATGCAGGGCGCCACGGTGACGGCCGCTCTGCTGCCCGGCCTGCGCGAGATCGAAGCCCGCTGGCATGCGGCAGGGCAGGGCGGCTATCGCATTGAAGTGGCCGGTGCCGTGGAGGAAAGCTCCAAGGGGTCTGCGTCGATTGCGGCAGGCATTCCGATCATGCTGTTCATTACCTTCACGCTGTTGATGCTGCAACTGCACAGCTTCAGTCGCGCGATGCTCGTCTTCCTGACCGGCCCGCTGGGGCTGGCCGGGGTGGCTGGTGCGTTGCTGCTGTTGAACCGTCCGTTTGGCTTTGTGGCGTTGCTGGGGGTGATTGCCCTCATGGGCATGATCCAGCGCAATTCGGTGATCCTCATCGACCAGATCGAGCAAGACCGTGCACGCGGCGTGCCTGCGTGGGATGCGATTGTGGAGTCGGCTGTGCGCCGTCTGCGCCCCATCGTGCTCACTGCCGCGGCGGCGGTGCTGGCCATGATTCCCTTGTCGCGCAGCGTCTTCTGGGGCCCTATGGCCGTGGCCATCATGGGGGGCTTGGTGGTTGCTACCGTGCTCACTTTGCTGGCTTTGCCAGCGATGTACGCAGCGTGGTTCAGGGTGCGTCGCCCGGCTCCTGAAGTACTTTGAAGAAAGGTTTCGGTCAGCCGTCCCGCACATCAGGGTAAAATAGAAGGTTGACCGATTTCACACAGGCGGCGAGCCGTGCTTGCCGCCTGTTTGTTTGTAGAACCGCGCGGGTGGCGAAATTGGTAGACGCACCAGGTTTAGGTCCTGACGCCAGCAATGGTGTGGGGGTTCGAGTCCCCCCCCGCGCACCATCCATGTGAGACTTTGCGGAACACGGCGCTGCTGCGCTGCAGCCAGCACGATCCACATTCATAAGAGGAATAGCCATGGCCGTTACTGTTGAAACCCTTGAAAAGCTCGAGCGCAAGATCACGCTCAGCGTGCCCGTTACCTTGATTCAGGCTGAAGTGGACTCGCGCCTGAAGCGCTTGGCCCGCACGGTCAAGATGGACGGTTTCCGTCCTGGCAAGGTGCCCATGAATGTGGTGGCTCAGCGCTATGGCTACTCGGTTCAGTACGAAGTGCTGAATGACAAGGTGGGCGAGGCTTTTGCCGTGGCCGCCAACGAAGCCAAGCTGCGTGTGGCGGGTCAGCCCCGTATCACGGAAAAAGAAGGCGCTCCTGAAGGTCAAGTCACTTTCGACGCCGTTTTCGAAGTGTTCCCTGAAGTCAAGATCGCCGATCTGTCTGATGCCGAAGTGGAAAAGCTGTCGGCCGAAGTGACCGATGCCGCTATCGACAAGACCATCGACATCCTGCGCAAGCAGCGCCGCAGCTTCGCCCAGCGCGCGCTGGACGCAGCAGCCCAAGACGGTGACCGCGTGGCGGTGGACTTCGAAGGCAAGATCGACGGCGAACCCTTTGAGGGCGGCAAGGCAGAAGGCTTCCAGTTCCTGGTGGGCGAAGGCCAGATGCTCAAGGAGTTTGAAGACGCTGTGCGCGGCATGAAGGCCGGTGAAAGCAAGACTTTCCCGCTGGCTTTCCCTGCCGATTACCACGGCAAGGAAGTGGCTGGCAAGACTGCTGATTTCCTGGTCACCGTCAAAAAGATTGAAGCTGCTCACCTGCCTGAAGTGAACGACGCCCTGGCAAAGTCTCTGGGCATTGCTGACGGTTCCGTCGAAGGTCTGCGCGCAGACATCAAGAAGAACCTCGAGCGTGAAGTCAAGTTCCGCCTGCTGGCTCGCAACAAGCAAGCCGTGATGGACGCCCTGGTGGCCAAGGCTGAGCTGGATCTGCCCAACGCCAGCGTGCAAGCCGAAATCGCCCGCCTGATGGAAGGTGCCCGCGCTGAACTCAAGCAACGCGGCATCAAGGATGCTGATAAGGCAGAAATCCCTGAAGACGTGTTCCGTCCCCAGGCTGAGCGCCGTGTGCGCTTGGGCCTGGTTGTTGCTGAGCTGGTGCGTGCCAATGAACTGCAAGCCAAGCCTGAGCAACTGAAGGCCTACATCGACGAGCTGGCTGCCAGCTACGAGAAGCCTGAAGACGTGGTGCGCTGGTACTTCGGTGACCGCCAGCGTCTGGCAGAAGTGGAAGCCGTGGTGATCGAAAACAACGTGACCGAGTTCGTGCTGAGCAAGGCCAAGGTGGTTGAAAAGGCCGTGTCGTTCGACGAGTTGATGGGCCAGGGCTGAAGCCCTGCTGCTGGCCATTTCCTACGGAATTGAGCTGGCAGTAATGCCAACCAAGGGGCTTGTGCTTTTGCGCACAGGCCCCAATTCATTTCTGGGTACAGTACCTGCTTGACTGGAGAAAACATGAGCGCATTGGAAACACAAGGCCTGGGCATGATCCCCATGGTCATCGAGCAGTCTGGCCGTGGTGAACGGTCGTATGACATTTACTCGCGCCTGCTCAAGGAGCGCGTGATTTTCTTGGTGGGGCCTGTCAACGACCAGACTGCCAATCTGGTAGTGGCCCAGTTGCTGTTCCTTGAGAGCGAAAATCCTGACAAGGACATTTCGTTCTACATCAACTCGCCTGGCGGTTCCGTCAGCGCGGGCATGGCGATTTTCGACACGATGAACTTCATCAAGCCCGATGTGTCAACGCTGTGCACCGGCATGGCTGCCAGCATGGGCGCCTTTTTGTTGGCAGCAGGCGCCAAAGGCAAACGCTTTGCACTGCCCAACTCCAAGGTCATGATCCACCAGCCTCTGGGCGGCATGCAGGGGCAGGCCACCGAAATTGAGATCCACGCCCGTGAGATTCTCAAGACCCGTGAGCAACTGAACAAAATCCTGGCCGAACGCACAGGCCAGCCGCTGGAGAAGATCCAGCGCGACACGGAGCGCGACTATTTCCTGTCTGCCGATGAAGCCAAGGATTACGGCTTGGTGGATCAGGTGATCAGCACGCGCGCCTGAACCCGGTAGCACACTGGGCGGCGTTTTCCCTTGGGGAAGACGCCGTTTTTATTTGGTTATCATCCCGACAACTTTCCGTAACAAGGCATTGCTCCATGGCCGAGAAAAAAGGCTCCTCCAGCGAAAAAACCCTTTACTGCTCCTTCTGCGGTAAAAGCCAGCACGAAGTCAAAAAGCTGATCGCTGGTCCTTCGGTCTTTATCTGTGATGAGTGCATTGACCTTTGCAATGAAATCATCCGTGATGAGTTGCCTGTGGGCGAGTTGTCCAAAGAAGCCCGCAGCGATTTGCCTACCCCGGCAGAGATCAAAAATAATCTCGACAACTATGTGATCGGTCAAGACGTAGCCAAGCGAACGCTTGCTGTGGCCGTGTACAACCATTACAAGCGTTTGCGTCACAAGGACAAGGCGCATAAGGACGATGTTGAGCTCTCGAAGAGCAATATCTTGCTGATTGGCCCCACGGGCTCTGGCAAGACTTTGCTGGCCCAGACACTCGCGCGCATGCTGGATGTGCCTTTTGTCATGGCCGATGCCACCACGCTGACCGAGGCTGGCTACGTGGGCGAGGACGTAGAAAACATCGTGCAGAAGCTTCTGCAAAGCTGCAATTACGATGTGGAGCGTGCCCAGCGTGGCATCGTTTACATCGATGAGATCGACAAGATTTCTCGCAAATCTGACAACCCCTCCATCACCCGTGACGTGTCTGGTGAAGGCGTCCAGCAGGCATTGCTCAAGCTGATCGAAGGAACCATGGCGAGCGTGCCTCCCCAGGGCGGCCGTAAGCATCCCAACCAGGATTTCTTGCAGATCGACACGACTAACATCTTGTTCATTTGCGGTGGCGCTTTTGCCGGCTTGGAGAAGGTCATCGAAAACCGTACCGAAGCGTCTGGTATCGGTTTTGGTGCGGCAGTGCGCAGCAAGAAGCAGCGGTCGCTGACGGATGTCTTCCAGGAGATCGAACCTGAAGACCTGATCAAGTTTGGCATCATCCCTGAGCTGGTAGGCCGTATGCCGGTGGTGACGGCGCTGGCCGAGTTGAGCGAAGACGCGCTGGTGCAGATCCTGACAGAGCCCAAGAACGCGCTCGTCAAACAGTACAGCAAGCTCCTCTCCATGGAAGGTGTGGAGTTGGAGATTCGCCCAGCGGCCTTGAAGGCGATCGCGCGCAAAGCGTTGGCGCGCAAGACGGGAGCGCGCGGTTTGCGATCCATTCTGGAGCAATCGCTCATTGGCACCATGTTTGACTTGCCCAACACCAGCAATGTTGAAAAAGTGGTTGTTGACGAGGCAACCATCGAAGAAAACAAGCCGCCGCTTCTCGTGTACCGCGAAGCGGCCAAGAAGGCCTGAGATACCCGGTACGGGCGTGCACCCTGCAGCCCTTTCTTTTATCAACCCTTGCGCCGGTGCGGCTGCGTGCAAGGGTTGAAAATCCCCATATGTGGACCATATTCCACAGAGTTAACTGAGGATTTCCATGTCCGGACATACCCCCCTCCCAGCCACCCCCCTTGACCTTCCACTGTTGCCCTTGCGTGATGTGGTGGTGTTCCCCCATATGGTTATCCCCCTCTTTGTGGGAAGACCCAAAAGCATCAAGGCGTTGGAGTTGGCCATGGAAGCCGAGCGGCGCATTATGTTGGTCGCCCAGAAGGCAGCCGCCAAAGACGAGCCTTCGGTGTCTGATATGTTTGATGTCGGCTGTGTCTCGACCATCTTGCAGATGCTCAAACTTCCCGACGGCACCGTCAAGGTGCTGGTGGAAGGCCAGCAGCGTGCCTTGGTCTCCTCCATAGAGGATGCAGAAACCCATTTCAACGCTACGGTGACGCCAGTTGCCCCTGCTGCTGACGAAGCCAAGTCGAGTGAAATTGAGGCTTTGCGTCGAGCAGTGATGCAGCAGTTTGACCAATACGTCAAACTGAACAAAAAGATCCCACCCGAGATTTTGACGTCGATCGCCAGCATCGATGATCCGGGCCGTTTGGCCGACACCATTGCGGCCCATCTGCCTCTGAAGCTTGAGAACAAGCAGGTGGTACTGGACCTCTCCGATGTGAAGGCTCGCCTTGAGAATCTGTTCGAGCAGCTTGATCGTGAAGTCGACATCCTGAACGTTGACAAGAAAATCCGTGGGCGCGTGAAGCGCCAGATGGAGAAGAACCAGCGCGACTTCTATCTGAATGAGCAGGTCAAAGCCATCCAGAAAGAATTGGGTGAGGGCGACGACGGCGCGGACATCGAAGAGATTGAGAAGAAGATCAAGCTCGCCAAGATGCCTGCCGAGGCTCGCAAGAAGGCAGAAGCTGAATTGAAAAAGCTCAAGCTGATGTCTCCCATGTCTGCTGAGGCATCGGTCGTGCGCAATTACATCGATGTGTTGACAGCTTTGCCTTGGGCTAAAAAGACCAAGATCAAGCATGATTTGGTCAACGCCGAAGGTGTCTTGAACGAAGACCACTTTGGTCTCGATAAAGTCAAAGACCGCATCCTTGAATACCTTGCTGTGCAGCAACGCGTCGACAAGGTCAAGGCGCCTATTCTGTGTCTGGTGGGGCCTCCAGGGGTGGGCAAGACTTCGCTCGGACAGTCGATTGCCAAAGCCACTGGGCGCAAGTACGTACGCATGGCGCTGGGCGGTATGCGGGACGAAGCCGAAATTCGCGGGCACCGGCGCACCTACATCGGGGCTTTGCCTGGGAAGGTGCTCCAAAGCTTGTCCAAGGTGGGAACGCGCAATCCGCTGTTCCTTTTGGATGAGATTGACAAGCTTGGCACTGATTTCCGAGGCGATCCATCCAGCGCACTGCTGGAGGTGTTGGACCCTGAGCAGAACCACACATTTGGCGACCATTACGTAGAGGTTGACTTCGACCTGAGCGACGTGATGTTTGTGGCGACGTCCAACTCGATGAACATTCCTCCTGCACTGCTGGACCGGATGGAAGTGATTCGCTTGTCGGGATACACCGAGGACGAGAAGACCAACATTGCCATGCGCTATTTGTTGCCCAAGCAGCTGAAGAACAACGGAGTCAAGGACGAAGAGTTGTTGATTACCGAAGCTGCGGTGCGCGACATGGTTCGCTACTACACCCGTGAGGCGGGTGTGCGGTCGTTGGAGCGGGAGTTGTCCAAGATCTGCCGCAAGGTGGTGAAGGGCTTGCAGCTGAAAAAGCTCACGCCCCAGGTGGTGGTCACGGAAGACAACCTGCCCGATTACCTGGGTGTGCGCAAGTACACCTACGGGCGAGCTGAGCAGCAAAACCAGATCGGCCAAGTGGTCGGATTGGCCTGGACCGAGGTGGGTGGCGACCTGCTCACCATCGAAGCTGCGACCATGCCAGGCAAGGGTGTCATTACTCGCACAGGATCACTGGGTGATGTGATGAAGGAATCCGTGGAGGCTGCGCGAACGGTTGTGCGCAGCCGTGCCCGGCTGCTGGGCATCAAGGATGAAGTGTTTGAAAAACGGGACATTCATATCCACGTGCCGGATGGCGCCACGCCGAAGGATGGCCCGAGCGCAGGTGCTGCAATGACCACTGCATTTGTCTCCGCCCTCACAGGCATTCCTGTTCGTGGAGATGTTGCCATGACGGGTGAGATCACCTTGCGCGGTGAAGTTACGGCGATTGGCGGGTTGAAGGAAAAATTGCTGGCGGCCTTGCGTGGCGGCATCAAGACCGTGTTGATCCCGGAAGAGAACGTCAAGGATCTGCAGGAGATTCCCGAGAATGTGAAAAGCGGACTCGAGATCATTCCTGTGAAGTGGATTGATAAGGTTCTTGAGGTGGCGCTGGAGCGCAAGCCTGTCCCCTTGTCAGACGAGGAGGCTGCAGTTACTGCAGTGACGGCAGACAAAACTTCTCCGGCAGTCAGTAACGATTCTTTGAAGCACTGAAGTTTTTTTCGAAAACCTCCAAAAAATGCGCTACAATTCATCCCATCGCAGCAAACGTTGTAGAATGTAAGGCTTCGATAAATGCGGGAATAGCTCAGTTGGTAGAGCGCAACCTTGCCAAGGTTGAGGTCGAGAGTTCGAGACTCTTTTCCCGCTCCAAATTCCAAAAAAGGGAAGCATCAGCTTCCCTTTTTTGCCAAGGCAGTGGTTTCTGGCGCGGTAGCAAAGCGGTTATGCCCCGGATTGCAAATCCGGTTAGTCCGGTTCGACTCCGGACCGCGCCTCCAGGATGCGGCTGACTTGCTGAAGTGACTTGAGTTACTTCAGAGAGTTGGAAAAATTTTTGAAATTTCGCAGAAATTCAAAAATTGTGTTATAATTTAATTCTTGCTGATGCACTGAAGTGTTGATGCAAAATGCGGGAATAGCTCAGTTGGTAGAGCGCAACCTTGCCAAGGTTGAGGTCGAGAGTTCGAGACTCTTTTCCCGCTCCAAGTTGTGATCTACAGACTTCTACTGACGTCTGTAGGTCGTTGAAAAGAGGGGCTTCGGCCCCTTTTTTCATTCCAGCGAGCGCCACGGAAATCCACCCACAGCCAGCGTTTTTGAGTCGCCAAATGAGGCACAAGAATGCGGAGGGTCGGCTACCGGATAGTTGCTGGGGCTGAGCGGGGACCATGACGAGCATAGGGCCTAAGTCATAACTTAGGAGCCTCGAAATGGCACTCTCTGATCTGACCGTCCGGCAGGCAAGGACCACCGGAAAGCGCTACACCATCTCCGACAACGACTGCCTGGGCCTGATGGTCTCCGCCGCAGGCGGCAAGTCGTGGCAATTCCGCTACTACTGGCTGGGCAAGCAGAAGCGCATGTCTTTAGGCGGCTATCCCGCACTCAGCCTGCGCGAGGCCCGAGCCGAGCGGGACAAAGCCCAAGCCCTGCTCGCCAGGGGGATCGATCCCCAGGTCGAGCGTGACCAGCGGCGGCATGCGGTCAGGCTGGCCGGCGAATACACCTTCAAGACCGTCTTCGACGCCTGGGTCGAGCATCGCCGCAAGGAACTCAAGGAAGGCCGGCAGAGCACGATGTCGCAGATCCTGCGCATCTTCAACAAGGACGTGCTGCCTACCCTTGGAAAGATGTCTATCTACGACATTCGCCGCCCCCAGCTCCTGGGCGTCCTGGCAGCGATCGAGAAGCGCAAGGCGTTCACCACGGCCGAGAAGGTCCGTACCTGGTTCAACCAGTTGTTCCGCTATGCCCTGGTCATCGCCGAGGGGCTGGAGGTCAACCCGGCCGCCGACCTGGACGTGGTTGCCGAGCCCAAGCCCCCGGTGACCCACAACCCCTACCTGCACCTGCCCGAGATGCCCGAGTTCCTCCAGAAGCTCCGGCTCTACAACCCTCGTGGCTGGCAGACCCAGCTTGGAATCCGGCTGCTGTTCCTGACGGGGGTGCGCACGGGCGAACTGCGGTTGGCGGAAGCTGAACAGTTCGACCTCGACCGGGGCTTGTGGATCATCCCGCCACAGGTCGTCAAGCAGCTTCAGGACGAGATGCGCAAGGCCGGCAAGCGGCCGCAGGACGTGCCGCCCTATATCGTGCCTCTGTCCCTGCAGGCCATCGAGATCGTTCGTTACCTCCTGGGCGTGATGCGGCCGGCGCAGAAGTACCTGCTGTCGCACCGTAGCGAACTCAAGAAGCGCATCAGCGAGAACACCCTCAACAAGGCCGTGCAGCTCATGGGCTATGAGGGGCGCCTGACCGGCCACGGCATCCGCGGCACTATCTCGACGGCGCTCAACGAGATCGGCTATCCGAAGATTTGGGTGGACGCCCAGCTTTCGCACTCCGACCCCAACAAGGTGAGTTCGGCCTACAACCACGCCAAGTACGTGGAACCGCGCCGCCGGATGATGCAGGACTGGGCCGATCGGCTCGACCTACTTGAACAGGGCGAAGTGGAAGCCGCGAGCGCGCACCTGACCATCCGTATCGACGGGGTGCCGGCGATGGCAGAAGTGGAGGAAGCGGTGGATGCGACCATCACGATGGGCGAGCCCACTCCCCCCGGCGTCCCGCCGGTCGTGGCCACGCCTATTGTGGTAACCCCGAACAGCGGCGGGATCACGTTCCAGCGGCTGTCTCAGGTGCCGCCGCCTCCGACGCATGCCCCGGAGCCGGAAGTGTCCGCGATCCAGCGCGAGCGCGAGGAAATGCTGGCCATCTACGAGTCGCCAAGCAGCTTGCCGGTCCCGCTGTTCGGCAAGCTGGCCGGGAAGTCCAAGGACCAGATCAACCGCGAACTGAAGGCGGGCAAGTTGCTGGCCATCAGTTTGGGAAATCGGGGGCAGCGTGTTCCCGATTGGCAACTGGTGCCGCTCAAGCACAAGCTGGCCCAGGTGCTCATGAACCAGTGCCCGCACGCGGATTCGTGGGAGCTTTACCGCATGCTGACCCAGCCGCACCCGGACCTGGGTGATCGCGGGGCCATCGATGTGGTGACGCCCGCGAATTTGGGTGTGGTCGTCCAGGTCATCGCGGGCGGCCAGCAGGCTGTCTCGCCGCCGCTGTCCATCTCCGAAGATGTGCGGCAGAGTGTTCGCCGGCTGCTGGATAGTGCTGTGGTGGCTGAAGGGGCCTAGCCTTGATGTTGCCGCCCTATGGCTGGGCGAACGTCCCAAGCCATAGGGCTCTCTACGTTGCTCCGACCTTGGCAATCTGCAGCGCTCTGCGCTCGAACCGATCAGAAACAGGGTTGACTTGCCCGTCGAGTCGCTGCAGGTGCGTCACGATTTCGTAAGGGCCGTCAAAAAGCGGCCTCATGCCGATCCCCCATCCATGCGCGTGCCCAATGCGTGATTGCGCGGATACCCCGACGCCGTAGCCAGCGGCGACCCATAGCGTCATCATCTCGAAGGAAGTTACGCTCTGAACAGTGTTCGGTCGGTTCGCCGGCATGAGGGAGGACAGCCGCTGATCCAACAGAGGGCAGATTTCCGCCTGCCAGCGAAAAATGGGGTAGTCCAGTAGCTCGGCGACCGTGGGCTTCACCTGGGCCAGTAAGGGAGACCGCATCGGCATGGCAACGGCCATGCTCTCACTCCACAGAGGTTGGCTTTTCAAGGGCGGATCGCTCAAACCCTCGAGCGATATGCCTGCGTCGTAGCGGCCGTCACGAAGTCCTGCAACCAGTTCGTCGCCTGCGACCTCGAAAAAAGCGATGGTGACTTCCGGCTCTTCCTCACGCTGTAGCGCAAGCAATGCCGAGAGATGCGATGAGGGTACGCCAGGCGCAATAGCAAGCCTGAAGCTGGAAGTCTGACTGGTGGCGTCGTGCATGAGAGCCCCCAAGAAGCGATCGGGTCAAATAGGCGAGTCCACATGATAGCCAATATACGTTAAGTTTAACGTGGTTAAATTGTCTCGACTGCTCGACGCTTCTGTTCATGCAGAAGCGTACCGTTCAACGAGGCCGTCCCTCGGGCACAACCACATTTGAAGCCGAGCCAGCTCTGGCCTTCGGAAAAGCCGTGCGCGCTGCGCGCGTAGAGCAAGGGATTGCTCAGGAAGAACTGGGAGCTATGGCCGGCATCGCGCGCTCTCACATGGGCAAGATCGAGCGTGGAGAACATATGCCCACGCTGGCCCTGATTCTGAAAATCTCCGTTGCGCTCAGGATCAGTGCCGCCGAACTGATGGCTGCGACTGAACGCAATCTTCATGCCGACACCGAGGCGTGAGGTAACCGGCTGAGGATGGCTTCGTCAGCTACCTGAAGGGTCGCGCAGGCGATCGATAAATCGTTCCAGAGAAGCCGATAAATCACTGCTGTCAGGCCGAAGGAGATATGTGGTCATCACGGCTGAGTCCAAAGCCAAAGGACGGATCACCACGTCTGGCCGCTGGCTCAGCGGAATCTTGGTCGCCGTCATGAAGCCGACGCCATAGCCTGCACCGACCAGGGTGAGCATCATGTCCAGCGAGGACACCTCTTCAACGACGGTCAGCTTATGCTCCAGCGTCTGTAGGAGTCGATGCAGTTCACGGCAGTAGCCTTCGCACACATGCGGGTCGCACAAAACAAGTGGATAGCCCCTGATCTCATGGAGCGGAACCTCCTTGTAGGCGAGCAGTACATGCCGGGCCGGGACCGCGATCACCAGCGGGTCTCGCCAGATAGGTTCGGCAACAACGCCATCACCGACGTCAGCCGTATGAGCGAACCCGATCATGAAGTCGCCCGCGCGCAGCCCGCGCAACTGCTCGGCCAAAGGCACTTCGGACAGACGTATCTCGATCTCGGGCTCTTCGGCGCGGCAACGGGCAAGAAACGCCGATAGACGTAGATCGATCGCTCCATCGGACACCGCAATGCGCAGACTGCCGCGCAAGCCGGCAGCAACAGCTTTGGCGTTTTCCCGTGCCTGCTCCAGGATAGTGAATAGGCGTCGAGTGTCTTGTAAGAATGCCAAGCCCGCTGCGGTCAACTGGGTTCCTCGGCGGTCCCGATCGAAAAGCACAACCCCCAGTTCTTCCTCTAGTTCTTTGATCGCCCGGGACAATGGCGGCTGTTCAATATGAAGACGATCAGCTGCTCGCGTGAAATGCAATTCTTCTGCCAAAACGGAAAAATAGCGAAGATGTCGCAATTCCATGGGCTTTTCCCCCCTTTCTATAGCCTTGGAAGCAATGTGTCCGCGGCTTTGGCGCTGTCCCGGGGATGTTCCAGAGCTGCGAACGAGCGGACAGGATGTTCCGTGAACAGTTTGCCCCGCAGGTGGTGGTTGTGTGTTGCACATGGTGCGAGTAAATCGGGCCACCTGATGCTGTTTTTGTCCGCCTCAAAGTGAGGGCGCGAGAGGCTTGGGTATTCGTTGAAGATACTTAATGTCCTGAACTTTCTGGTGTTGATTGTAAGTAAGTACTCATCTGCGTGTTCCCAGTTGTTCATGCTTAAAGCGCAAGGCATGGCCGGCGGCGATCCACTCCTCGTTGGTGGGCTCCACTGCGACCCGCACGGTGCTGCCGGAACGGGAGATCAACGCTGCGTCGGCGGCGTTGGCGCGGTCGTCGAGTTGCACGCCGAGAAAGCCCAGCGAACGGCAGACGCGCTCGCGCACGAAGGCGTTGTGCTCGCCCACGCCGGCGGTGAATACCAGCAGGTCCAGGCCGCCGAGCACGGCGGTGAGTGCGCCGATCTCGCGCACGATGCGGCGCACGTACAGCGCAAGTGCGATGCGGGCCCGCTCACCGCGTTCACCATCGTCGCCTTCGTGCTGCACGATCACGCGCGGCTCGGCCGAGATGCCGGACACGCCGAGCAGGCCCGAGCGGTGGTAGAGGATGCGGCCGACCTCTTCCAGCGACAGCTTCTCGATCTCCATCAGATACAGCACCGCGCCCGGGTCCAGCACGCCGGTACGGGTGCCCATCATCAACCCGTCCAGCGCCGAGAAGCCCATGGTGGTGGCCACGCTCCGCAGATCCTGCATCGCGCACAGGCTCGCGCCGCTGCCCAGGTGAGCAACGATGGTGCGTCCATGCGCGACGGCACCGTGGCGCTCGCCCAGGACCGCGGCCATGTAGGCGTAGGACAGGCCGTGGAAGCCATAGCGCCGCAGTCCGCGCTGCCACGCATCCCAGGGCAGCGGCAGCATCTGCTCGACCACTGGCAGGGTGTGGTGGAAGCCGGTGTCGAAGCAGGCGACCTGGGCGATGTCCGGGCGCTCGCGCAGCAGGATCTCGATGGCCTCCAGCGCGAACGGCTGGTGCAGCGGCGCCAGCGGGATGTAGCCCTTGAGGTCGGCCAGCACCTGGGCATCGACGCGCACCGGGTCGAAGTACTTGCTACCGCCGTGGACCACGCGGTGCGCGATCGCGGCCACGCCGCGCCCGTCGAGCCGGGCCAGGACGCGCTGCCGGATCAGCGCCAGCGCGTCGCGGTAGGGGTGGTCCGGGCCCAGTTCGATCGGGAACGGCGCCACGTCGGTCTCGCCGAAATCCGGCGCCGGCCCGCCGATGCCCTGCACCTTGCCGTTCCACAGCGGCCTGCGCGGCAGCGGCACGGCGCCGGCATCGAACACGGCGAACTTGATGCTCGACGAGCCGCAGTTGAGCACCAGCAGGACGTCTCGGGTGGGTTCGGACATGGATATGCGGCCTGCGTTCAGGCGGCGGTGTAGCCGCCGTCGGCGACCAGCGCGCTGCCGGCCAGGAAGCTGGCGCCATCGGACAGCAGGAAGGCGACGGCATGGGCGATCTCCTCGGCGCGGCCAAGCCGGCCGATCGCGTGCTTGGCCACCAGCGCCTGCCGCGTGGCGCCGTCCAGGTTGGCCAGGATCGCCGTCTCCACGTAGCCGGGGTGGATCGAGTTGATGCGCACGCCCTGGCTGGCATAGGCCAGCGCGGCCGAGCGGGTCAGGCCGGTCACGCCGTGCTTGGCGGCCACGTAGGCCGGGGCGCCGGCGTCGCCGACCAGGCCGAGGATCGAGGACATGTTGACGATGGCGCCGCCGCCGGCGGCCAGGATCGCCGGGATCTGGTAGCGCAGGCCGTACTGCACGCCGCTGAGGTTGATGTCGATGACCCGGCGCCATTCCTCGGTGGTGAGTTCACCGGCCGGCTTGAACGGGGCACCGATGCCGGCATTGTTGAACGCCAGCTGCAGCGCGCCGAATTCGCGCACGGCCAGCGCCACCGCCGATTCGGCGTCCTCTGGGCGCGAGACGTCGCCGGCGTGGGCCACGGCGGTGCCGCCGTCGGCGACGATGGCCCCGGCCACGCGCCCGGCGGTGCCGGCGTCGATGTCCGAGACCACCACACGCAGGCCGTTGGCGGCCAGCAGCCTGGCGGTGGCCTCGCCGATGCCCGAGCCGGCGCCGCTGACCAGCACCACGTCACCCTGGAATGTGTATTTCATGTCATCTCCTTCGTTTGATGGAACCGTCGTCGGCATCGGGGGCCGTTGTTCAGGGCGGGATCTGCCGGTAGCGGTGCGCCAGCAGCAGGGCGATCGCGCAGGAGGCCAGGCGCGTTTCGCGGCTGTCGGCACGGCTGGTCAGGATGATCGGCACTTTGGCACCGAGCACGACGCCGGCGCTCTCCGCGTTGCCCAGGTAGATGAGTTGCTTGGCGAGCATGTTGCCGCTCTCCAGGTCGGGCACCACCAGCACGTCGGCCTGCCCGGCCACCGGCGAGGCGATGCCCTTGGTACGCGCGGCGGCGATCGACACCGCGTTGTCGAAAGCCAGCGGCCCGTCGAGCACGCCGCCGGTGATCTGGCCCCGGTCGGCCATCTTGCACAGCGCGGCGGCGTCCAGCGTGGCCGGCATCGCCGGGTTGACGGTCTCGACCGCCGCCAGGATGGCGACCTTGGGCTCGGCCACGCCGATGACCTGCGCCAGTTCGATGGCATTGCGGACGATGTCGGCTTTCTGCAGCAGGTCCGGGGCCAGGTTGATGGCCGCATCGGTGACGATGAAGGGGCGCGGATACTGCGGCGTCTGCAATACGAAACAATGGCTGACCCGGCGCTTGGTACGCAGCCCGGTGGTGGAGGACACCACTGCCGACATCAGTTCGTCGGTATGCAGGCTGCCTTTCATCAGGGCCTCGACCTGTCCCTCGCGGGCCAGTTCGACCGCGCGCGCGGCGGCGGCGTGGCTGTGCGGCACGTCCTCGATGGCCAGGCCGGCCAGCTCCAGGCCGGCCTGCCCGGCGACCGCTTCCAGTTTCGGGCGCGGGGCGACCAGGATGGGCTCGATCAATCCCTCCGCCCTCGCCTCCAGGGTCGCCGACAGGCTCAAGGCATCGCAGGGATGCACCACTGCGACCCGGATCGCCGACTTGCCCGCGACGTGGGCGAGCAGGTGCAGCAGGCCTTCGTTGCCGGCGGCCTGGCCGGTTGTCGCGGTCATGGGCGGTTTCCTTTCTTGCCGGTGGCCTTCTTGCCGGGACGCCCAGGCGAACCGGAGGGGCCGGGACGGGTGGCGGGCTCGCCAGCAGTCCCCGATGGGACTGCAGCGCCTGCCGTGGTGCCGCGCTTTCGCGTCTGCGCAGTCCCGGGACGCGGCGTGTGCTTTGCCGCGGAAGCCGCTTTGGCGGTGGCGGCCTTGCCGACCTTCGCAGGCACGCTGGGCGCATGGGCAGGCGTCAATGGCACGGAGGCCGCCGGCGCGGCCGCAGCGGTCGCCGCTTGCGCGGCGTGTGCGAACAGGTCGAGCACGCGTCGCAGGCTGGCCTGCTCCTGGGCAGACAGACTGCCGGCCACTTCGACCAGTCCGGCGATGATGTCGCTGGCGCGGTGGATGATGTCGGGTGGCGTGTCGGCCAGCAGCCGCGGGATCGCCGCCAGTGCGGCCTCGCCGTCGCGCCAGACCAGCAGGCCCTGTCGGCGCACCAGTTCGCGGAACCGCGCCAGGTCCGGCACGCCCAGATCCGGGCGGTCCAGGCGCGGCTGCAGCAGCTCCCAGGCATGGCGGAAATGGCGGCAGTCGGCCTCGCCGCGGGTCTTGAGCACGAAGAACAGGCCGCGGATCACCGCCTCGGCCAGCCCGCCCCGGTCCAGGTCGGCCTCCAGCCGCGCCAGCTCGCCGGCCAGGAAGGCGCGGTGCTCGGGCGAATCGCCCGGATGCGTCCTGGGCGGCTGCGGTTGGTACAGGGTCTGCCCTGCCAGCGACTGCAGCAGGAGCGAGCCGAAGATCAGTTCGAACAGGCGTCCCTGCAAGGCGTCGCGCTGGTCCCGGAACTGATCCAGCGCCTGCACGATCGTCTCGGACAGGCGCTCCTGCGCCAGCAGGAAGGGGTTGCCCGCGGCGGCCGGCGCACGCTCCTTGCGGATCTGTTCGGCGGCGGCGGCGACCGGCACGGCCAGTGGATGCTGATCCGACCACCACTCGAAGCCGACCCGCAGCGGATGCAGCGCTTGCAGCCAGCGGGCAGACCAGGGCGTGGAGATCGCCCGGATCCAGGGTTGCAGCGTGTTGCGGTACAGCGCCAGGTTGATCTCCGACAGGCGCGCGGCGGCCGCGAAGCGGCGGTCGGACGCGGGATCGGGCCGCACGATCTGGCCGATCTCCTCCAGGCTGCTGCCGCGGATGCGCATGAGGTACTCGGCGTCGCCGAGCTCGCCCGCCGGCACGCCGTCGGGACGGTCCTCGACCTCGGCGCGGTAAATCCCGGACGGCAGCAGGTCGATGATGTCGATGTTGGCGGCGAACTCGCGGTGTTCCTTGCGACCGACGCTGGCCGAGACGAAGATCCCCAGATGGCCGATGCTGTCGTGGGTGGCGTAGACGATGGTCTGGTCGTGGGCGACCAGGTCGTCCTTGTCGCGGTACAGGTCGGTGATCCAGCCCAGCGCCTGGCCGGGCGGGGTGATGTTGTCGCCGTAGGAGCAGAACACCACGATCGGCGAGCGAATATTGCGCAGGTCGATGCGCACGCCATCAGACGTCACCAGCTGCGCCGTACTCAGTTTGTTGCCGATGAACAGGTTGTCGACGATGTACTGCATCTCCACGTCGTTGAGGAAGACGTAGCCGCCCCAGTACTTCTCGAAGCCCAGGTAGCGGTCGGCCTCGGTGTCGATGTTGGCGTACAGGTGGTACTGCTTCTTCCACAGGGTGTTGGCCGGGTCCAGGTGCTCGAAGTTCTGCACCAGCCAGGCGCCGTCGAAGCGCCCGGCGCCGATGTCGCTGGTCAGTGCGGTCAACCAGCTGCCGCCGGTCAGGCCGCCGCCGTAGCGCATCGGGTTGTCGCCGGCCCAGTACGAGACCGGCGCGCCGGCCAGGATGATCGGCCCGAACAGCTCCGGCCAGACCGCCGCGGTCATCAGCACCTGCCAGCCGGCCTGGCAGTTGCCGATCACCACGGGCTTGCCGTTGCCCGGATGCAGTTCGCCGACCTTGCGCACGAACGCGGCCTCGGCGCGCATCACGTCCTCGACCGTCTGCCCCGGCACCGGGTCGGGCAGGAAGCCGACGAAGTAGCACGGATGACCGGCCTTCATCGCCGCACCGATCTCGCTGTCGGGCTTGAAGCCACCGATGCCCGGGCCGTGGCCGGCGCGCGGGTCGACCACGACGAAGGGGCGCTTGGCCGGGTCGACCGGGGTTCCGGCGCCGGGCACGATGCGCGCCAGCCCGTAGTTGACCGGGCGCGGCAGGTCCAGGCCGGAGAGCACCAGTTCGGCCTCGAAGGCGAGCACGTTGGGCACGCGCTCGCGCAGGTGCGCCTGGTACTGGTTGCCGCGCTGGCGGAGTACGTCGGCATACAGCAGGCCGCGCTGCCAGGCGTCGATGGTGTATTCGGCCGCGGCGGCACCCAGCCGCAGCGGGTCGGTCGGCCAGTCTGCGGGGATGTTCCCGGTCGTCTTGTGGGGGGCGCGATCGTCGCTCATGTCGTCGGGGCCTGTGTCGGGATCAGCGTTCGATGGCGATGGCCACGCCCTGGCCACCGCCGATGCACAGCGTGGCCAGGCCCTTGCGGGCATCGCGGCGGATCAGTTCGTGGACCAGGGTGACCAGGATGCGCGCACCGGACGCGCCGATCGGGTGCCCCAGCGCGATCGCGCCACCGTTGACGTTGACCCTGGCCGTGTCCCAGCCCAGTTCCTGGTTCACCGCCAGCGCCTGCGCGGCGAAGGCCTCGTTGGCCTCGATCAGGTCGAGATCGCCGATGCGCCAGCCCGCCTTGTTCAGCGTCTTCTGCGTGGCCGGCACCGGGCCGATGCCCATGACCGCCGGGTCCACGCCGGCGCTGGCATAGCCGCGGATCCATGCCAGCACCGGCAGGCCCAGTGCCTCGGCCTTCTGCGCACTGGCCAGCAGCAGCACCGCGGCGCCGTCGTTGATCGTGGAAGCGTTGCCGGCGGTGACCGTGCCGTCCTTCTTGAACGCAGGGCGCAGCTTGGCCAGCGCCTCGGCGGTGGTGCCGGCGCGCGGCTGCTCGTCGGTGTCGAACAGCACCGGGTCACCCTTGCGCTGCGGGATTGATATCGGGGTGATCTCGTCCTGGAAGCGGCCGGCTGCGATGGCCTCGGCGGCCTTGCGCTGCGAGTCGGCGGCGAAGGCGTCCTGCTGCGCGCGGGTGATGCCGTAGCGCTCGGCCAGGTTCTCGGCGGTGATGCCCATGTGGTAGTCATTGAAGGCGTCCCACAGGCCGTCGCGGATCAGGCTGTCCTCCAGTTGCGCATGGCCCAGGCGCAGGCCGGTGCGCGCCTTGGGCAGCACGTAGGGCGCCAGGCTCATGCTCTCCTGGCCGCCGGCCAGGACCAGGTCGGCGTCGCCCAGGGCGATCGCCTGCGCGGCCAGGTGCACGGCCTTCAGGCCCGAGCCGCAGACCTTGTTGAGGCTCAGCGCGGGAACCGCGTGCGGCAGGCCCGCCGCGATCGCGGCCTGGCGCGCCGGGTTCTGGCCGCTGCCGGCGGTGAGGATCTGGCCCAGGACGACCTCGTCGATCTCCGCGGGCGCGATGCCGGTCTTCTCGAGGATGCCGCGGATCAGCGCCGCGCCCAGGGCGTGGGCCGGCAGGCCGGACAGCGTGCCCTGGAAACTGCCGATGGCGGTGCGGGTGGCCGCCAGGATTGCAATGTCGTTGCTCATCTCATGTCCTTTTCTTTGCGGGAGGGCGCCTGACCGCCGGCGCGACAGGCGCCGGGGGGGCGGGCGCGGCGTCAATACATGTGCTGGCCGCCGTTGATGGACAGGTTGCTGCCGGTGAGGAAGCCGGCGGCATCGCCGGCGACGAAGCCGATCAGCGCGGCGATCTCATCGGGACGGCCCAGGCGCCCGACCGGGATGCCGGCGATGATCTGGTTGCGCACGTCCTCGGGCACGGCCATCACCATCTGCGTGGCCAGGTAGCCTGGCGAGATGGTGTTGACGGTGATGCCCTTGCGCGCCACCTCCTGCGCCAGCGCCTTGGTGAAGCCGTGGATGCCGGCCTTGGCCGCCGAGTAGTTGGTCTGGCCGAACTGGCCCTTGGAGCCGTTGATCGAGGAGATGTTGACGATGCGGCCCCAGCCGCGTTCGAGCATGCCGTCGATGAACAGCCGGGTGACGTTGTACATCGAGTCCAGGTTGACCCGGAGCACCGCGTCCCAGTTCTCCTTGCTCAGCTTGCGGAAGGTCGCGTCACGGGTGATGCCGGCGTTGTTGACCAGGATGTCCACCACATGCCCGTCGGCGGCGATGCGCTCGGCCATGGCCTGGGTCGAAGCCCAGTCGGCCACATCCACGTCGTAGCACTGGAAGGTGTAACCGGCATCGGCCTGTTTGCGCAGCCACAGGTTGGCGGCTTCGTCGCTGCGGGCGTGGGTGACCAGCACCGTATGTCCGGCATCGTGCAGATGGCGGGCGACGGCCTCGCCCAGCCCTCCCATGCCGCCAGTGACCAGCGCAGTATGTGTTGTGCTGCCCATTCCGATCAGTCTCCCTTGGGCGCCTTGCGCTGGGTGGCCTCGGTCGTCTGCGACCACAAGGCATTCCACTGCTTGAAGACGTCGGCGAAGGGCGACGCGGAGTTGTCGCTGCCGAGCGCGCTGCTCACGGCCTTGTGCCAGCTCTCGATGGCCTGCTGCAGTCCCGACGTGAAGGCCGCCTGGTTCTTGATCGCGACCTGTTGGAACGTCTGCACGTGCGCAACGCGGCCCTGGAACTGACGCCAGAAGGCTTCAGGCGGCAACGACGCCAGTGCCTGCCAGTTTGCCGAACGCAGCACGCCTTCGATCTCGGCCGAGGTTTCCGCGATCCCCTGCGAACTGGCCTCCTTCACCGAGTCCAGCCATTGATGGCTGCTTTCCTGCAGCAAGCGAGTCAGGCGCAACTGCAGTTCGGCGTTGGCCTTGAGGAGGTTCAGGGGAAGCGTTTCGGTGGTCATGGGTAGTACCTCACTGAGTGGAAGTCCCGAGTCAGGGACGGATTCAGGCCATCTGGCTGATGGTCCTGCGGAAACGGGTGAGCGCGAGCGCGAACAGGGCCGAGCCGATCAGCGCCAGGGCCAGGAAGGGCTTCCAGACCACGCCGATGCCGGCGCCGCGGTAGAGGATGGCCTGCGACAGCTCGACAAAGTGGGTGGTCGGCGCGGCCAGCATGATGGTCTGCACCAGCTGCGGCATGCTTTCGCGCGGCGTCATGGCGCCCGACAGCAGCTGCAGCGGCAGCAGCACGAGCACCAGCAGCATGCCGAACTGTGGCATGTTGCGCGCCAGCGTGGCAAGGAAGATCCCCAGCGACGTTGTGGCGAACAGGCACAGCGCGGCCCCTGCCAGGAACAGCGGCTGAGAGCCTTCGATGGGAACGCCCAGGGCGCCGCGCACCACGAGGTTGAGCGAGGCAAAGGCGGTGACCAGCACGACCAGTCCCATGGACCATATCTTGGCCAGCATGATCTCGGTCGGTGTCACCGGCATGACCAGCAGGTGCTCCACCGTGCCGTGCTCGCGCTCGCGGATCAGCGCCGCGCCCGTGAGGATGATGGACAGCATGGTCACGTTGTTGATGATCTGCATCAGCCCGCCGAACCAGACCTTGTCCAGCGCGGGATTGAAGCGCGCGCGCACCACCAGGTCCACGGGCAGGGCGGTGGCGCCCCGAAAGCGCCGCACGAACTCGCTGACCTCGGCCGAGACGATCTGCTGCACATAGCTGTTGCCCGTGAAGGCCTGGCTCATGCGCGTGGCGTCCACGTTCAGCTGCAGCTCGGGCGCGCGGCCCGCCAGCACGTCGCGCTGGAAGTTGGGCGGGATGTTGAGCACGAAGGTGTAGGTGCCCGAGTCCATGCCCGGGTCCATCTGCGTGCGGTCGATCATGGCCGGCGGCGCGAACTGCGGCGGATAGAAGGCGCCCGCGATGCGCTGCGACAGCGGCGAGCCGTCCTCGTCCACGATGGCGATGGGCGCGTTGTGCAGGCTCTCGGGCATGGCCGTGGCCGCCGTGTAGATGGAGACCGTGAACACATAGGCGATGAGCACCAGCAGCACGGGGTCGCGCCACAGGCTCCACAGCTCCTTGACGCCCAGCCGGTAGATGTTGGAGAAAAGGCGGGTGCGCATGTCAGTTCTCCTGCTTTCTGGTCAGCGCAATGGCCAGGCCCAGGATCGCCGGCACGGACAGCAGCAGCGGCCCGAACGAGCCGGCCAGCTCCCGAAAGCCCAGCGCCTTGCTGAACACGCCGCGGCTGATGGCGATCATGTGGCTGGCCGGATAGACCTCGCCGATGGCGCGGCCCACGCCCTCCAGCGAGGACACGGGGTCGACCAGGCCTGCGAACTGCGTGGTGGGGATCAGCGTGCCGATCAGCACCAGGAACATCGAGGCGATCTGGCTGCGCGTCAGCGTGGAGGCCAGCAGGCCGAAGCCCGTGGAGGCGCCGCTGAAGATCAGCGCCGCCAGGGCCAGCGTGGCAAAGCTGCCCGTCACGGGCACGCCGAACAGGGTGACGGCCATCAGGCACATCAGCAGGAAGTTCAGCATGGCCAGCACCACATAGGGCAGTTGCTTGCCCAGCAGGAATTCGGTGCGCGTGACCGGCGTGACGTAGAAGTTGGTGATGGAGCCGCTTTCCTTCTCGCGCACCACGGCCAGCGCCGTCAGCATGGCGGGCAAAAGCAGCAGCAGCAGGGGCATGACGGCCGGCACCATGGCCGGCAGGCTGCGCACGTCGGGGTTGTAGCGAAAGCGCGTCTGGATGTCGATGAGGCCGGCCGGCGCCACGCCCAGGCGCTCGCGCGCCTGCTCGGTCAGCCAGTGCTGGTGGATGCCCTGCAGGTAGCCGCGCACGGTCTCGGCGCGCGTGGGCATGGCGCCGTCGAACCAGGCGCCCACCTGCACGGAGCCGCCGCGCAGCACATCGCGCGCAAAGCCCGGGGGGATCTCGATGGCCAGGGTCAGCTCGCCGCTGCGCATGCGGCGGTCCAGTGCGTCGTAGTCGGTCAGCGGCGGCTGCTCGATGAAGTAGCGCGAGCCCGACAGGCTCATCGCATAGCTGCGGCTGATGGTGGTCTGGTCGCGGTCCAGCACGGCAAAGCGCAGGTCCTCCACGTCCAGGCTGATGCCGTAGCCCATCACGAACATCAGGATCAGCGAGCCCACCAGGGCCAGCGTGGCGCGCACCGGGTCGCGCTGCAGCTCCAGCGCTTCGCGCCAGACATAGCTGAGCATGCGCTGGGCGCTGAAATGGCGGCGGCGCGCAGTGTGCGTTTCCACGGCAGCGGGGGCGGCAGGCGCGGCCGGTTCCTCGGCGGCCGGGGCCTCGCCGCCACCGGCCTCGACCAGGTAGCCGATGAAGGCTTCCTCCAGCGTGGCCGCGCCGCGCTTGGCCACCAGGCGCGCGGGCGTGTCGCTGTCCAGCACCTTGCCCGCATGCATCATGGACATGCGGTCGCAGCGCTCGGCCTCGTTCATGAAGTGGGTGGAGATGAAGATGGTCACGCGGTCGCGCCGCGACAGCTCCACCAGCAGGCGCCAGAAGCCGTCGCGCGCCACGGGGTCCACGCCCGAGGTGGGCTCGTCCAGGATGAGCAGCTCGGGCTTGTGCACCATGGCCACGGCCAGCGACAGGCGCTGGCGCATGCCCAGCGGCAGGGCGGCCGGCAGGCTGTGCTGCGCGGCCTGCAGGTCAAAGCGCTGCAGCATCTCGGACACGCGCGCGGGAATGTCCGCCTCTGGCACGCCGAACAGGCGCGCATGCAGCACCAGGTTCTGGTGCACGGTCAGCTCGCCGTACAGCGAGAACGCCTGGGTCATGTAGCCCACGCGGCGGCGCGTGTCGATGTCGCGCGGGTCCACGGGCTGGCCGAACAGCCAGGCCTGGCCCTCGCTGGCCGGCAGCAGGCCGGTCAGCATCTTCATGGTGGTGCTCTTGCCGCAGCCGTTGGAGCCCAGGAAGCCGAAGATCTCGCCGCGGCGGATGCGGAAGGACACATGGTCCACGGCGACGAAGTCGCCAAATCGCATGGTCAGGTCCCTGGCCTCGATGGCGATGTCGTCCTCGCCACCCTCGGGCAGGGGTGCAATGGTGACGGGCGCATGGCCGCGCTTTTTCTCTTCGGGCAGCAGGGCGATGAAGGCCTCTTCCAGCGAGCGGCTGTCCGTGCGCTGCAGCAGCTCGGCCGGCGTGCCCGTGGCCAGCACGCGGCCCTCGTCCATGGCCACCAGCCAGTCGAAGCGCTGGGCCTCGTCCATGTAGGCCGTGGCCACCAGCACGCTCATGCCGGGGCGCTGGCGGCGGATGCGCGCGATCAGGTCCCAGAACTGGGCGCGCGCCAGCGGGTCCACGCCCGTGGTGGGCTCGTCAAGAATGAGCAGGTCGGGGTCGTGGATCAGCGCGCAGCACAGGCCCAGCTTCTGCTTCATGCCGCCCGACAGCTTGCCGGCCGGCCGCTCCAGGAATTTGCGCAGGCCCGTGGCCTGGGTGAGATCGTCGATGCGCCGGCGCCGCTCGGCCGCGTCATGGCCGAACAGGCGCGCGAAGAACTGCAGGTTCTCCTCCACCGACAGCGTGGGATAGAGGTTGCGCCCCAGGCCCTGCGGCATGTAGGCCACGCGCGGGCAGACGGCCTCGCGGTGCCGGCGCTGGGCCATGTCGCCGCCCAGCACCTCGACGCTGCCTTCCTGGATCTTGCGCGCCCCGGAGATCAGCGCCATGAGGCTGGACTTGCCCACGCCGTCCGGCCCGATCAGGCCGACCATGCGGCCTTCGGGAATGTCCAGATCTATGCCCGCCAGCGCCTCGACCTGGCCATAGCGCTGGTGCACGCCCTTCAGGCGCACGACCCAGCCGCTGGCGTGGGGCGTCGTGCTCTCGCTCATTGCGCGGGCTGGGCTGGCAGCTTGATGGCCAGGTTGGCGGGCCACTCATGGCTGGCATCGGTGCGCAGCCAGGCCATGCCGGGCACGCCGGTCTTGACCTGTTCCAGATGGCGGCGCAGCAGCTCCGGCGGGATCTGGGCGCGCACGCGGAACATCAGCTTCTGGCGCTCGCTGGCGGTCTCCACGGTCTTGGGCGTGAACTGGGCCTGGCTGGCGACGAAGGAGACGCGGGCCGGGATCACGTACTCGGGCGCGGCGTCCAGCACCAGGCGCACCTCGCTGCCCAGGGCGATGCGGCCGGCGGCGGTCTCGGGCACGAAGAAGGTCATGTAGACATCGGACAGGTCCAGCAGGTTGAGCACGCGCCCGCCGGCGCCGAGCACTTCGCCCGGCTGCGCCACGCGCACCTGCACCCGGCCGGCGCGCGGCGACTTGAGCGCGCTGTCGTCGATGTCGGCCTGGATCCGCGCCACCGCGGCCTCGGCCGCGCGGACCGTGGACTGCGCCCCGACCAGCTGCGCCTCGGCGGCGCGCACGGCCGCCTGGGCAGCGGCAGCCTGGGCCCGGGTCGCCGCGACCGCCGCCTGGCTGGCGCGTGCCCGCGCGCGGTCGTCGTCCAGTTCCTGGGCCGAGGAGGCGCCCTCCACCGAAAGCGTCTCCGAACGCGCCAGCCGGCGGCGCGCAGCATCGAGCTCGGCCTCGCGCTGGACGACCAGCGCCTGCGCGGTGGCCACCTCGCTCTGCCGCAGCGCGATCTGCGCCTGGGCCGCGGCCACGCCGTGCTCGGCCTGTTGCCGCCCGGCCTCGGCCTGGTCGTACTGGGCGCGCAGGGTGTCGGTCTGCATCCGCGCCAGCGTCTGCCCGGCCTGCACGAAGTCGCCCTCGCGCACCAGGATCTCCTCCACCCGGCCGGGCAACTTGGTGGCCACGTTGATCTCGGTGGCCTCGATGCGCCCGTTGCCGCTGGCGAATCCCTCGCCCGGGCCGTGGTCGGACCAGCGCTGCCAGCCCCACCAGGCCAGCACCGCGACGGCGACGACCAGCGTGGCGGGGACGATGCGTTTCTTGGAAAAAAGGGACGATGCTGTGCTCATGGTATGTCCGACGCCCGTTGCGAATGGGTGGAAAGGCCTGATTCAGCGCCACCGGAGCGCTGGCCAGGCCCGCCTCCGAGCGCGCCGTACAGCGCGACCTGGCTGGACAGCAGCGCACGGCGCACCTGCACCAGTTGCTGCTCGGCGTCCAGCAGGTTGCGCTGCGCGTCGAGGACTTCGAGATAGGCGGCCGAGCCGTTGTCGTAGCGCAGTTGGGCCAGCCGGGAGCGTTCGGCCAGGGCCTGGCGCGCGACGGTCTGCACCTGCAACTGCTCGGCCAGCCAGTGGCGGGCCGCCAGCGCGTCGGCGACCTCGCGGAACGCGGTCTGGATGGATTTCTCGTACTGGGCCACCGCGATGTCGCGGCGCACTTCGCTGAGCTCCAGGTTGGCGCGGCGACGGCCCGCGTCGAAGATCGGCAGCGACAGCGTCGGCAGAAAGGTCCACGCGCGGCTGCCGGAATCGAACAGGCCATCGAGCTCGGCGCTGGCCGTGCCCCAACTGCCGGTCAGGGCGATGCGCGGGAAGAACGCCGCGCGCGCGGCGCCGATGTTGGCATGGGCGCCACGCAGCTGATGCTCGGCGGCGATGAGGTCTGGGCGACGGACCAGCAGGTCCGAAGGCAGCCCTGGCTGCAGCGCCGCCAGCACCGTGTCCTCGTCGAACGGCGCGCGGGCTGGGAGTGCGCCGGGATCGGCGCCGACCAACTGGGCCAGTGCGTGGTACTGGCTGGCGCGCGCGCGTTCGAGCTGGGCCAGCAGCGCCTGCGCCTGGGTCAACAGGGTCTGCACCTGGGTCAGGTCCAGCCGAGAGGTCGAGCCGACTTCCTGGCGGCGCTGGAAGATGCGGTAGGACTCCGCGCGTGAGTCCACGGTGCGGCGCGCGATCGCCACGCGCTCGTCCAGTTCACGCAGCCCCAGGTAGCCATCGGCGACCTGGACGATCAGCGCCAGTTCGACCGCCTGACGGCCGGCATCGGTGGCCAGCCACTGCTGCAGTGCCGCATCCTTCAGGTTGCGTATGCGGCCCCACAGATCCAGTTCCCAACTGCTCAGGCCGACTTCGGCGCGGTATTCGCCGCCGACCACGGACTGCCCGTAGTAGTTGAGATCGCCCGGCACCCGTGCGCGCGCGCCCTGCGCACCCAGGCCCAGGCCCGGGAATTGATCGGCGCGCTGGATCTGGAATGCGGCTCGGGCTTCCTCGGCCCGGAGCGCGGCGACGCGCAGGTCGCGGTTGTTGCCCAGCGCCGTCTCGATCAGGCGCTGCAGCAGCGGATCGGTGAAGTAGTCGCGCCAGGGCGGCAGATCCTCGCGCCCTGGCGTCGATGCGCCCACGGTGGACGCATAGCTCTGCGGTACCGGCGCGACGGGCTGTTCATACTCCGGCGCCAGGCTGGCGCAGCCGGCCAGCAGCGCCAGCGCGGTGCTGGCCAGGATCGGCCGGGCCCGCAGCGGCGGCGGACGGCGCTTGCCACTTGTGGCGACGGCTGGCCTATCGTTCATGTCATGTCTCCAGCACGTAGTTGCCCGGCGCCGCGTACTGCGGCTTGTAGCCCTTGGAGGGCGCCCCGATCGCGGGCGGCTTGACGGGCGTTCCCGAGCGTTCCTGCAGCCACGCGATCCAGGCCGGCCACCACGACCCTTCCTGTACCGGCGTCTGCTCCAGCCAACGGTCGGGGGGCACGTAGCTGGCGCCGGCCGCACGCGTACCGATCCGGTAGCTGCGTCTGGGCCTGCCCGGTTCGCTGACGATACCGGCGTTGTGCCCGCCGCTGGTCAGCGCGAAGGTGATCTCGGTGGGCGTGAGGTAATGCAGCTTGTACACCGAGCGCCAGGGCGCGACGTGGTCGGTGAGCGTGCCGACGGCGAACGTCGGCAGACCGATGTCGCCCAGCGAGACCGGACGGCCGCCGACCGGGTAGCGCCCCTCGCTGAGATCGTCGTCCAGGTACAGCCGCCGCAGGTACTGCGAATGCATCTTCGCCGGCATCCGGGTCAGATCGGCATTCCAGGCCATCAGGTCGTTCATCGGCCTGCGGTCGCCGAGCAGGTATTCCTGCACCATCTTCGACCAAAGCAGGTCATAGGAGCGCAGCATCTGGAAGGCGCCGGCCATCTGGTCGCCGCGCAGATAACCGGCCTCGGCCATCTGCGCTTCCAGCATGGACACCTGGCTTTCGTCGATGAACAACCCGAGTTCGCCGGGTTCGCTGAAGTCGGTCTGCGCCGTGAACAGGCTCAACGAGGCCAGACGCTCATCGCCATCGCGCGCCATCGCCGCAGCGGCAATCGCCAGCAGCGTCCCGCCCAGGCAATAACCGGTGGCGTGCACCTTGCGCTTGGGAACGATCGCGTTGACGGCCTGCAGCGCTGCATGGAAGCCCTGCTCCAGATACTCGTCCATGCCCAGATCGCGCTCGGCCTGGCCCGGGTTCTTCCAGGAGATGCAGAACACCGTATAGCCCTGGCCTACCAGATACTTGATCAGGGAGTTGTGCGGAGAAAGATCGAGGATGTAGTACTTCATGATCCAGGCGGGGATCACCAGCACCGGCTCCGGGTGCACCGTTTCGGTCGAGGGCGCGTACTGGATCAGCTCCATCAACTGGTTGCGCAGCACCACCTTGCCCGGCGTGGCGGCCACATCGCGACCGACCACGAACGCCTCCGCTCCTGCGGGCGGCAGCTTGGCCAGCGAGCGCTCGATGTCGTCAAGCAGATGCGCCAGGCCGCGCTGCAGGTTCGAGCCATCCTCGGCGACGGTACGTGCCAGCGCCTCTGGATTGGTCAGCAGGTGGTTGCCGGGAGAGAGCATGTCCAGCCACTGCCTGGCCGCGAAGGCCACCACGTTCTCGTGGTGCTTGTCCACGCCGGATACGCCATGGGTGGCCTGCGACCACCACTGCTGGTTGAGCAGAAAGACCTGATGCAACAGGTTGAACGGCCAATGGCGCCATTCCGGGGCAGCGAAGCGCCGATCCTGCACCGGTGTCTCGATGCAATCGCGGGCTTCTCCCGTGCCGGCCAGAAGGCATTCGCGCAGATAGCCGGCAAGCGCGGACGCCTGTTCGGCCGCCAGTGACATCAACTCGGACTGCTTGCCCGGCGAGGAGGCCAGATGCGAAGCCCAATCCGTCCACGCCAGCAGGAGAGACTGCGGCGAGATGGACGCGCTGGCAGCGGCCTGGACAGCGCGGGCCAACGCATCCATCTGTATCGAGACTTCACCTTCATCCGCCATCAAAACGCGTCCTCTTCCTATGACGATCAATGAATTACGCAAGAAACGACCCGTGCGTCGTTTTGGAGTATAGCATCAATTCCCCAAATGCGAAGCGCTTATCCGCGGCTCGATCGGTCACGTGGGCGTACGCATGGGCCGCTCTACGACAAGGGGTGCGGCACGGGTGGGCGTTGAAGTGAAGCTCCGTGCTGCCTTGATTGCAGCTCTGAAAGCAGAATGGCGAGACTGCGCCAGGCGAGCCGCGTTAGAATTGCCGCAACAATTTCGCAGCGTGTTGAAGCAGGCCTAGGCCGGGAGATATCTTGAGTAGCTCGTCTCACCGAGGCGGTCGGCGGCGCCGTTATTTGCCAGGAGCCGAGCGAAAGCGGGAAATCCTGGATGCTGCACTGATCGAGTTCCTCGCACATGGGTTAACCAAGACCACTGTCGAGGGAATCGCCATACGCGCAGGCATGTCGAAGTCAGGGGTCTATGCGCACTTCGGCAGCAAGGATCAGGTCTTCGAAGAACTGTTGATGGCAGCCTTGCCTACGACGGAAGATTCTTTCAGCGTGTTCCTGTCGGAGGCAAATGGCTCGATTCAGGAGATAGCCGAGGCCTACATCGACAAGCTCTATGCACGTCTGGACAGTCCGCTTGCAGCTCCGACCTTCCAGTTGCTGATCACGGAGAGCAAGCGGGTACCCGGCCTCATCGAGCGATGGCACGCCAATATCCTGTTGAAGATGCGCGCGAGTTCGCAGGCCTTGGTCGACGAATGCGTGCGCCAGGGAGTCATGCGTCAAAGCGCGCTGACAGAACATTTCGAGATCGTGCTTTGCCCCATCGTTTATTGGCTGGCAAAATGTGTACTGCTTGGTGAGCGGGCCGAGGACACAGGGTTGTCGCTGGTCAAGATGCGGGAGATCCATAAAAAGATGTTTCTGGCGCTGCTCTTGCCTTAACAGGCCGTTGAAAAATCCCCCGCCGACGCCCGCGTTGGCCGCTACGATCTGAAGCCATAGGTGAACGACCCAGACGAGGACGATGAGAGGCAACCAAGACTTCCAGGGGGCGATGTTCAGCTACATCAGCCTTGAAGAGCGCGTGCCGCAGGCACACCCGTTGCGCAAGTTGCGCGCGGTGGTTGATGCGCTGCTGTCAACCATGAACCGCGAGTTCGAAGCGGTGTACGCCCGCCGTGGCCGCCCATCGGTGCCACCGGAGATGCTGCTCAAGGCCTTGCTGCTGCAGATCCTGTTCTCCATCCGCAGCGAGCGCCAGTTGGTCGAAGCGGTCAACTACAACCTGCTGTACCGCTGGTTCGTGGGCCTGAACATCGAGGACAAGGTCTGGGACCACTCCACCTTCAGCGCCAACCGCGAGCGGCTCTTCAATGAAGACCTGGCCCGCGCCTTCTTCGAGCGGGTCAAGCACACCGCCGATTGGGCGAAGTTGACCAGCGACGAACACTTCAGCGTGGACGGCACGCTGATCGAGGCCTGGGCCTCGCACAAAAGTTTCAAGCGCCGGGACGACGACCAAACCCCGACTGAGGGGCGCAATCCCGAGGTGGACTTCAAAGGACAGCAGCGCTGCAACGACACCCACGCCAGTACCACGGACCCCGATGCCCGGCTGTTCAAGAAGAGCGCGGGCGACAAGGCTCGCCTGTGCCACATGGCGCACATCCTCATGGAAAACCGCAACGGTCTGATCGTGGACGTGCAGATCACCCATACCCGCGGCACCGCCGAGCGCGAGGCAGCGCTCGCGATGCTTGGGCGCCGGGACAACAAGAACAAGCGGGCTACGGTCGGGGCCGACAAGGGCTACGACAGCAAGGCCTTCATCAAGGGCTGCCGAAAGCTCAAGGTCACGCCGCACGTGGCGGCCAAGGACAAGCACTCGGCGGTGGATGCCCGGATCACCCGACACGAGGGCTACAAGACCAGTCAGAAGGTGCGCAAGCGCATTGAGGAGGCCTTTGGCTGGATCAAGACCGTGGGTGGTCTGGCAAAGACCAAGCTGATCGGTCAGGCCAAGCTCACGGGTCAGGCGCTGCTGTGCTTTGCCACCTACAACCTGGTGCGCATGGGCAGCATCGGCGGCTGGTGGGACGCGCATCATGCGTGAGCCCGGGGATACGTGCGCCCGAAATGGGCGAGATGGCCTGCAAACAGGCCAGATTGGCCGGTGCAATCGCTGCGCAGACGCGTCTGGGCAGCTCGTGTCTTCGAAATCAGCGCCCCTGATTCGTTCGAAAACCAATTTTTCAACGGCCTGTTAATAGGGATTAGCCCAGTTCGAGAGCCGGTCCGAAGTTATGTTAGAGAGGCATAGCATGACGACCTGGAGCATTCCTGCCACTAGTGTGGTGTCTCAAAAATAGATAGAACTATTTTGACCGGTGTTGGTCGAATCAGCTTCCTTATAGGAGACTACGCTGATGGCCCAC
>NZ_JAEFCH010000037.1:0-42298 GCF_016406015.1 Acidovorax sp. IB03
ACTGTACAAACAACAAAGACCCCGAAGGGCCTTTGCTTAACTTACTGGCATTGCCCAAACGGGGGCTTTGTGAGCTGACCGTGGCGGGGTTCACCCCAGCAAGGCGCGCGGTGCTGATGAAGGAGCAGACAGGCCTTGCGGTGCGGGCGCCGAGAAGCTGCCGTGGCCCGCAAAGCCCATGGAGTCGGCCAAGCGGAACTGCTGCACCACTTGCGACAGGTGGGCTGCCTGCTCGCGCAGCGACTCGGCCGCTGCGGCCGACTCTTCCACCAGCGCTGCGTTCTGCTGCGTCATGCGGTCGATCTCGGCCACCGACTGGTTCACCTGACCAATGCCGGCAGACTGCTCGGAAGCCGCCGCCGTGATTTCGCCAATGATGTCGCCCACTCGCTGCACGCTGCTCACGATGTCCTTCATCGCCGTGCCCGCGTCTTCCACATGGCGCACGCCACCGTCCACCGCAGTCACGCTGCTCTGGATCAGCACCTTGATGTCGCTGGCCGCGGCAGCCGAGCGCTGGGCCAGGCTGCGCACTTCCGATGCCACCACCGCAAAGCCCCGGCCCTGCTCGCCCGCGCGGGCGGCTTCCACGGCCGCGTTCAGCGCCAGAATGTTGGTCTGGAAGGCAATCGAATCGATCAGGCCAATGATGTCGCCGATCTTGCGGCTGGAGGCCGAGATCTCATGCATGCTGGACACCGCCTGCGCCACTACCGAGCCACCACGCGTTGCCGTGGTGGAGGCCGATGCCGCCAGCTGGTTGGCCATTTGCGAAGACGATGCCGTTTGCTGCACCGTGGCGGTGATTTCCGACAGCGAACTGACGGCCGCCTGCGCGTTGCTGGCGGTTTGCTCGGTGCGGTGCGACAAATCCTGGTTGCCCGTGGCAATCTCCTGGCTGGCCGTGGCGATGTTGCCGCTGGCGTCGCGCACCTGCGCCACCAGGGTACCCAGGCCTCGCTGCATTTCGTCCAGGGCGCGCAGCAGGTCTGCCACCTCATCGCGCCCTTCGGTGCGGATGGACTGCGACAAATCCCCACCTGCAATGGCCTTGGCCAAGCGCTGTGCCTGGTCCAGGGGCTTGCAGATGGAATGCATGTTCAGCAGCGTGAGCGGCACCACCACCACCACGGTGATCAGCACCGCCAGCGCAAACAGCCACTTGGTCTGGTTAGACACGCCCTGCTGTTCGGCCACCGATTTCTGCACCTCGGCGCGCAGCACTTCGTCCAGTTGCTTCATCAGCTTGTCGGCCTCGGCAAACTCGGCCACGGCCTTGCCGCTCATGCGGTTGGCAATGGTGACCGTGTCGTAGCCGCCGGCTTCCAGCTGGCGTGCCACGTGGGCAAAGGCTTCCTTGTAGCTGTCCAGGCGCTTGATGATGTCGCGCACCACGGCGTTGTCCACATCCTCTTCACCTTGCAGGAACTGGTTGGCCACCTTCTTGGCCTTCTCCTGGCTCTCCAGCCACTGGGTGTGCGCGGCCTTCAAGGCTTCGGGCTTCTCGTAGCCAATGATCATGTCCTTCTCATACTGGCGGATAGCGCCCATCTCGCTGTGCAGCTGGGCCAAGTAACCCACCTCCTGAAAGGAGCTGTTCATGAAGTCCTCGCTCATGGAATAGATGCGGAACATGCCGAACATGCCCGCGCCCCCCAAAAGGCCCAGCAAGACCAGCACCACAGCGATGGCCCCCAACATGCGAAACCGGATGGTGAACTGCCGCATGAGCGAAAAGAGATTCATGATTAGGTCGTCCTCAATGGAATGCTTGGGCCAGGCCCGTGTTTGCGCGAACTAGTTTACAGTTTTGAAACTATTTGTTGCAGTTTGCCAGACATCCAGGCCGCCGACCATTGCGGTTTATCACATGCGCCAGCGTTTGAGTAGCAGGGCGTTTGCCATCACGCTCACCGAACTGAGGGCCATGGCCGCCCCCGCCACCACGGGGCTGAGGTAGCCCAGCGCGGCCAGCGGGATGCCCGCCACGTTGTATGCAAACGCCCAGAACAGGTTCTGGCGGATCTTGCTCACCGTGCGGTGGGAGATGTCCAGCGCCGCAGCCACCAGCATCGGGTCGCCGCGCATCAGCGTGATGCCCGCCGCATGCATGGCCACATCGGTGCCATTGCCCATGGCCATGCCCACGTCGGCAGCAGCCAGGGCCGGGGCATCGTTCACGCCGTCGCCTACCATCGCCACAATGCGGGGCTGGGGGGCAGAGCCCGCCCCACTTTTTACATTTGCAGCGTTGCCGCGCTGCAACAACTGGATCTGCGCAGCCTTGTCGCCGGGCAGCACCTCGGCCATCACCTCGCCCGCAGCAGGGTCCAATCCCAGGCGGCGCGCCATGGCCTCGGCCGCGCCCCGGTTGTCCCCCGAAATCATCACCGTGCGAATGCCCCGGGCCTTCAGCGCAGCCAACGCCTCACGTGCGCCGGGCTTGGGCTCGTCGCCAAAGGCCAGCAACGCCAGCACCTGCAGGCCCTGCGGCGTGGGCCCGGCCACGGCCGACACGGTAAAGCCCTCTTGCTGCAACGCCAGCGCACGCTGCGCCAGCGGGCCCGCGTTGGCAGCGCCCTCGCCAGCGGCTGCAGGCAGCACGGGCACGCCCAGCTCCTGCATCCAGCGCAGGCTGCCAATGTGCCAGGTCTGGCCCTGCACCACCCCTTCGGTGCCCCGCCCTGGCACGGCACGCACGCCATCGGCCGCTTCGGGTGCCATGCCGCGTTGCGCTGCCGCTGCCACCACGGCGCGCGCCAGGGGGTGTTCGCTGCCGCTTTGCACACCGGCCACAGCTGCCAGCACAGCCGCCTCATCAGCCCCCGCAGCCAGCTCCAGCGCCACCAGCCGGGGCTGGCCCACGGTCAGCGTGCCCGTCTTGTCAAACGCCACGGTGTCCACCCGGTGCGCCACCTCCAGCGCCTGCACGTCCTTGATCAGAATGCCGTGCTGCGCCGCCACGCCCGTGCCCGCCATGATGGCCGCCGGTGTGGCCAGCCCCAGGGCGCAGGGGCAGGCAATCACCAGCACTGCCACGGCGTGGATCAGCGCCGCCTCCGTGCCCGCACCTGCCCACAGCCAGCCCAGCAGCGTGATCAATGCCAGCCCCAGCACCACGGGCACGAACACGGCAGACACCTTGTCCACCAGCCGCTGCAGCGGCGCCTTGGCGGCCTGCGCGTCTTCCACCAGGCGGATGATCTGGGCCAGCACGGTTTCAGAGCCCACCGCCTGCACCTGCATCACGATGCGGCCATCGCCGTTGATGGAGCCCCCCGTCAGCCGCCCGCCCAGCTCGCGCGCCACCGGCAGCGGCTCGCCGGTCAGCATCGATTCATCCACCTGCGTCTGCCCCTCGGTCACCACGCCATCGGCCGGAATGCGCTCACCAGGGCGCACCACCAGCCGGTCGCCCACCATCACCTCGGCCACGGGCACGTCCACCTCGCCGGTTTTCGACAGCAGGTGCACCACATCCGGCCGCAGGGCGTGCAGCGCGCGGATGGCAGCGGTGGTCTGCCGCTTGGCCCGCGCCTCCAGCCACTTGCCCAGCAGCACCAGCGTGACCACCACGGCCGATGCCTCAAAGTACAGGTGCGGCACATTGCCTGGGTGATCGGTCGGCGCCGTCAGCCACAGCCACATCGACAAGCCCCAGCCCGCGCTGGTGCCCACCGCCACCAGCAAGTCCATGTTGCCGCTCAGCGCCTTGGCCGCCGCCCAGCCTGCCTTGTAGAAGCGGGCACCCAGAATGAACTGCACCGGCGTGGCCAGCAGAAACTGCACCCAGGCCGGCAACATCCAGTGCTGGCCAAACAGGTCGCCCACCATGGGCAGCACCAGCGGCGCCGACAGCGCCAGCCCCACCGCCACGGGCAAGAAGCCCGCCCAGGGCGAGGCGTCCTCCGGCGCATCGGTGGCATCGGCCGCACGCGGCTCGTAGCCCGCATTGCGCACCGCCCGCCGCACCAGTGCCTGCAGGGCAGCGGCGTCGGTGCCATCGGGCACGGTGTAGGCAATGCGCGCCGATTCGGTGGCCAGGTTCACCGTCGCATCCTGCACGCCCGGCACCTTGCGCAACGCGCGTTCCACACGGCCCACGCAGCTCGCGCAGGTCATGCCGCCAATGCCCAGGTCCAGCGACTGGGCCCCTTCGGAGGTAGGTTGGGTGGTATTCATAGTCATAGGCCCGACAGTAATCCTTGACGCCATGGCAAGGTCAAGGCATTTTTAAAAGGGCTTGACCATGACATGATGTGAAGGTTCATGATCGGATGCAGGGTGAATCCCACCCGCCAACCATCCACAGGAGTTTTTCCATGCAAACGCAAACTTTCCAGGTCCAGGGCATGACATGCGGCCACTGCGAGCGCGCCGTTACGCAAGCCATCCAGCAGGTGGACCCCGCCGCCACAGTGCAGATCGACCGCGCCAGCGGCCAGGTGCAGGTGCAAAGCGCCGCCCCGCGCGAGCAACTGGCCGCCGCCATTGCCGAAGAAGGCTACACCGTCGCCGCATGAACCCGCTCAGCCCACGCCGCAGCCCCGCCCCACAGGCTTGGCCCGTGCCCATCAGCGAAGCCGCGCGCCTGGCGGGCGTGTCGGCCCGCATGGTGCGGCATTACGAATCGCTGGGCCTGCTGCAAGGCGTGGCCCGCTCTGAAGGTGGCTACCGCCAGTACACCGAGGCCGATGTGCACACCCTGCACTTCATCCGCCGCGCGCGCGACCTGGGCTTCTCCATCGAAGAAATCACCACCCTGCTGGCCCTGTGGCACGACCGCAGCCGCACCAGCGCGCAGGTCAAGCGCATCGCGCAAAGCCACATCGACCAGCTCACCCAGCGCATCGCCGCCATGCAGGCCATGCAGCGCACCCTGCAAACCCTGGTGGGCTGCTGCCAGGGGGACGACCGACCGGACTGCCCCATCCTGGACGATCTGGCTGGGGCGGGCTGGGTGCATGGAGTGACAAGCCGCCACGCTGAACAGATTGCTATCAAATAAATAGCTGCCTGCGCTTATCTAATAAGCGCCAGAGGCCAAAAACACCTAAAACCCCCGCCCCACGCGCTGCAGCCCTTCGCTGCATGGCAGACTCGCAGGCTTTCCCACAGCCCCTTACAGACTGCCCCCATGCTCACCGGTGACCTGCGCAACAAAGTCGATCAAGTCTGGAACGCCTTCTGGTCCGGCGGCATCGCCAACCCCATTGAAGTCATCGAGCAGATCACCTACCTGCTCTTTCTGCGCGCGCTCGACAGCGACCAGACCCGCGAAGACAACAAAGCCCTGCGCCTCAAAACCCAGCCCGTGCGCCTCATCCCCGCAGGCGTGGACGCCCAAGAGCGCCCACACGACAACATGCGCTGGTCCCGCTTCAAGAACATGGCGCCTGCCGAAATGTTCGACGTGCTCAGCAACCAGGTCTTCCCCTTCCTGCGTGGCCTGCAAACCTCGGGCGGCCCGGCAGCTGAATCTGCCTTTGCCCGCCACATGCAAGGTGCCCGCTTCACCATCCCCACGCCCGGCCTGCTGGCCAAAGTGGTGGACTTGCTCGACACCATTCCGCTCGACGACCGCGACACCAAGGGCGACCTGTACGAATACATGCTCGGCAAAATCGCCTCTGCCGGGCAAAACGGCCAGTTCCGCACGCCGCGCCACATCATCGACTTGATGGTGGCCCTGACGGCCCCCACACCGCAAGACACCATTTGCGATCCGGCTTCAGGCACCTGCGGATTCTTAGTCGCCGCAGGCGAATACCTGCGCCGCACCTACCCCGACATGCTGCGCGTGCCCGCGCAAAACGCGCACTTCCACAGCGGCATGTTCCACGGCTACGACTTTGACAACACCATGCTGCGCATTGGCAGCATGAACATGGTGCTGCACGGCGTGGAGCACCCCGCCATCGAGTACCGCGACTCCCTCGCCGAAGGCGCGGCGGGGGATGCCGAGGCTTACAGCCTCATCCTGGCCAACCCGCCCTTTGCGGGCAGCCTCGACTACGAAAACACCGCCAAAGACTTGCAGCAAACCGTCAAAACCAAAAAGACCGAGCTGCTGTTTTTGGCCCTGTTCCTGCGCCTGCTCAAAACCGGCGGGCGCGCCGCCGTCATCGTGCCCGACGGCGTGCTGTTTGGCAGCAGCAAGGCCCACAAGGAGTTGCGCCGCAAGCTGGTGGAAGAGCAAAAGCTCGACGCCGTCATCAGCCTGCCCGGCGGCGTGTTCAAACCCTACGCGGGCGTCAGCACCGCCATCCTGCTCTTCACCAAAACCATGAGCGGCGGCACGGATAACGTGTGGTTCTACGACATGCAGGCCGACGGCTGGAGCCTGGACGACAAACGCCAGCCCCTGCTGGATGCAAGCCTTTTAGGCCTGCAGCGCTTTGTGGACGGGCGCAACCAGCTATCAGAATCAGAGCATGACAAAAACAACCTGCCCGACGTGCTAACCCGCTGGGCGCAGCGCCACAGCAGCGAACGCGAGCGCCCCCGCACCGCGCAAAGCTTTTGCGTTCCCAAGGCCGACATTGAAGCCAACGGCTATGACCTGAGCATCAACCGCTACAAGGAAGTGGTGCATGAGGTGGTGGCGCACCGCGCGCCGGGGGAGATCTTGGCGGAGCTGCGGGCGCTGGAGGATGAGATTGCGCGGGGGATGGGGGTGTTGGAGGGGATGTTGAAGTGAGTGCGAAATTCCCAACCGCCAAGCTGACCGACATTGCCGAGCTAAACCCCACGCTGGGCAAAAAGCTGCCAGCTGAAGAATTGGTTTCATTTGTGCCAATGGCGTCGCTGAGCGCTGAATCTGCCAGCGTGGAAACCACGCAAGACCGGCCCTACGCAGAAGTAGCCAAAGGCTTCACGCCGTTTCTCGACGGCGATGTGTTGGTGGCAAAAATCACCCCTTGCTTTGAAAACGGAAAAATCGCCCAAGCCCGGTTGCAGCGTTCACATGGCTTCGGGTCTACAGAGTTCCACGTCGTTCGGGCGCGCCCTGGGATAGCAGAGTCACGCTACCTACACCATTACCTGCGGCTCGAAGAAGTGCGTGCAAATGGTCAGCGCCGCATGACAGGCAGCGGCGGGCAAAGACGGGTTCCTGCCAGCTTTCTCGCTGATCTGGCGATCCCCCTGCCCCCGCTGGAAGAACAACGCCGCATCGCCGCCATCCTCGACCAAGCCGAAACCCTCCGAACCCAACGCCGCACCGCCCTGGCCCTGCAGGGCAGCCTTACCCAGTCCCTCTTTCTCGATATGTTTGGGGACCCGGTGGCGAATCCGAAGGGACTACCAATATGTGAACTGCAGCGACTTTGCACTCGCATCACCGACGGAACCCATCAGTCTCCGGCGTGGCAAAAATCTGGGATTCCATTCCTTTTCATAAGCAACATCGTCGAAGGCCAAATCAATTTCGACACTCACAAATTCATCTCTGCAGACACCCATGCAGAACTGACAAAACGCTGCCCTATTGAGATTGGTGACGTGCTCTACACAACAGTTGGCTCTTACGGAAACGCAGCAGTCGTTTCGACGAAAGAGCTCTTCGCTTTTCAGCGACACATAGCCCATATCAAACCCGACAGAAGCAAACTGGACTCACGCTTTCTCGCAGCGATGATTCAATCACCCGGCGTCAGACAACAAGTAGACAAAGTGGCCAAAGGCATTGCTCAGAAAACGGTGAACTTGGCTGATTTGAAAGGGCTGTCTGTTTTTTGGCCCCCCCTCCCCCTCCAACAAATCTTCGCCACCCGCATCGCTTCCATCGAAGCCCTCAAAGCCACCCACCGCCGCGCCCTGGCCGCGCTGGATGCGCTGTTTGCCTCGCTGCAGCAGCGGGCGTTTACCGGAGCCTTGTAAATGAGTGACTTCACCACCGCGCAACTGCAGCGCCAAAACATCCTGAACAACCGCTATGCCCTGCAAGCGGCAGAGCAGCATCTGCAACTGGGCGGGGTGGTGTTTCAGGGCCAAACGGTGTTCACCAAACAGCAGGTGATGGCCCTGTTTGAGGTGAGCGATGCCACGGTGGAGCGCTACATCAGCAACCATGGCGAAGAACTCAAGGCCAATGGTTATCAGTTGCTCAAAGGAAAAAACCTCAAAGAATTCAAAGACTTAGTGGATGTCTCCCTCATCAATGAGGGTAACAAAGCGCCTTTGCTGGGCGTGTTCAGCTTCCGGGCCGTGCTCAACCTGGCCATGCTGCTGACGGAGAGCGAGCGCGCCAAGGCCGTTCGCTCGCGCTTGCTCGACATCGTGATGGACGTGCTGGCCGAGCGCACGGGTGGGCACACCAAGTACATCAACCAGCGTGACGAGCACTACCTCATGGCCTCGTTACAGGACGAGAGCTACCGCAAGCAGTTCACCGATGCGCTAGACCACTTTGTGGTGGAGCACCAGTGGAAATACGTGCGCTTCACCAACCTGATTTACCAATGCATCTTCCGCGAGAACGCCACGGAATACCGCAAGGTGCTGAAGCTTGCGGCCAAGGAGAACATTCGGGAGACGATGTATTCCGAGGTGCTGACCCTGATTGCCAGCTTTGAAGCAGGTATCGCCCATGAGCTGGAGCTGGAGTTCAAGCGTTTGGAGCGCAAGCTGAGCATGCAGGAGGTAGAGGCGCTGTTCGGGCGCTTTGAAAGCCACCCTCTCTTCAAGCCCCTCATCCTGGACGCCCGCACCAAGATGGCCAGCCGCGACCTGGGCTTTCGGGATGCGCTACACCACAAGCTGGAAGCGTATATCCAGTCCGTTCCAGAAGCCGACTTTGACCGCTTTTTGGGCAAGACCAGCAAGTCGCTGGAAGACCGCCTGAGCGACCCCGCTACCTTGGCCGTATTCAAGCGCCTGAAGGACCGCTGAGATGGACGAGCACGAGGGCTTGCGCTACCTGTACTTCGATGTGGCCCACGCCTTGCGCACGCAGGCGTGGATCATTGAACACTCGGGCGGCCTGGGTGGTGTCAAGAACGTGGAGCACCTGGAGAGCGTGCTGGGTCACATCCAGAATGACTGGTACTACCCGGAGATGGCCGACAAGCTGACCCACCTGGTCTATGCGGTCAACAAGAACCATCCTTTCAACGACGGCAACAAGCGCTCGTCTATCGGCCTGGGCGCGTACTTTTTGGAACTCAATGGCTACGACTATGTGGTCAAGCGGTTTGTGCTGGAAATGGAAAACATCGCCGTGTATGTGGCGAGCAACGTGGTGGGCAAGGATCTGTTGCGGGAGGTCATCGCTTCGCTGCTCTATGAAGAGGACTATTCCGAAAGCCTCAAGCTGGCGTTGATCGATGCGATCTCACGGCATCAGCCTGATTTCTAAAGCCCTGCTTCGCTAAAAAGGTTTTAGGATTTGCGCCTATCGTAAAAATATCTTTTTAAAACAAAGACTTATAAAACCTGTTCTAAAGATTTCAGTCGGTTTCTCAGCTTTAGAAAATCTTTAGAACCGATTCAGCACCGGAGGGAGTCCCTTGAGCGCAACGTCGAACTTCGCATTCCTGCAACCCGACTGGCCCGACCTGCTGGCCGAAGCCCGCCGCGCCGAGGCCGCTGCCCATGCCGACCCGCGCACCGCCTGCTTTTACGCCCGCCGTACGCTGGAGCTGGCCGTGGCCTGGCTCTACCAGGCCGAAGGGGGCCGGGATGGCTGCCTGCGCATGCCGTACAAGGCGGATTTGTCGGCCTACCTGTTTGAGCCCAGCTTTCAGCAACTGGTGGGCAGCGCGGTGCACGCCAAGATGGATGTGATTCGCCGCCTGGGCAACCAGGCCGTGCACCACGCCCGCCCGGTGCCACCGCAAGATGCCCTGGCCGCGCTGCGCGAGCTGTTCCATGTGGCCTTCTGGCTGGCGCAGCACTACGCGCGCCGGGTGGGTGATCGGCCTGCGGCGGGGCTGCAGTTTCGCGCCGATCTGCTGCCACGCCCTGCCGCTATCGACTCTGCCCAAGAACAAGCGGCCAGCCGTGCCGCCCAGGCCGCCGCGCAAGAGGCACTCGCCAAACAAGCCCAGGCCCTGGCCGAGCGCGATGCCGCCCTGCGCGAAGCAGCAGCCCGCAATGCAGAACTGGATGCGGAACTGGCCCGCTACCGCGCCGAAATTGCCGCCGCCAAGGCCGCCAACGCAGCGCAGCCCGCCACCGCGCACGACTACAACGAGGCCGCCACGCGCGACCTGTTCATTGACCTGCTGCTCAAAGAAGCGGGCTGGGCGCTGGACCAGAAGCGCGACCGTGAATTTGAAGTACAGGGCATGCCCAACGGCCAAGGCCAGGGCCGCGTGGACTATGTGCTGTGGAGCGGCGAGCGGCCCTTGGCCCTGGTGGAAGCCAAGCGCACCCGCCGCAGTGCCCAAGAGGGCCAGCAGCAGGCCCGCCTGTATGCCGACTGCCTGGAAAAAAGCACCGGCCACCGCCCCGTGATCTACGGCACCAACGGTTATGAACACTGGATGTGGGACGACACCACCAGCCCGCCCCACCCTGTGCAAGGCTTTCACACGCGGGACGAGCTGGAGCTGATGCACCAGCGCCGCACCACGCGCAAGCCGCTGGCCAACCTGCCGATTGCGGCGGGCATTGTGGAGCGCCACTACCAGCAGCGCGCCATTCGCCGCGTGCTGGAGACCTTTGAGCGCGACCAGCACCGCAAGGCCCTGGTGGTGATGGCCACGGGCGCAGGCAAAACCCGCACGGTGATTGCGCTGGTGGATTTGCTGATGCGCGCAGGCTGGGCCAAGCGCGTGCTGTTTCTGGCCGACCGCGTGGCACTGGTGAACCAGGCCGTCAACGCCTTCAAGGCCCACTTGCCCGATGCGGCACCGGTGAACCTGGTGACCGACCGCGCCACCGAAGGGCGTGTGTATGTATCGACCTACCCCACGATGATGGGGCTCATCAACGAAAGCGCCAATGCAGGTACCGGCGGCCAGCGCCGCTTTGGCATAGGGCACTTTGATTTGATCGTGGTGGACGAAGCCCACCGCTCCATCTACCAAAAATACCGCGCCATCTTCAGCTACTTTGACGCGCTGCTGGTGGGCCTGACGGCCACACCCAAGGACGAGATCGACCGCAACACCTACAGCCTGTTTGGCCTGGAAAGCGGCGTGCCCACGGACGCCTATGGCCTGGATGACGCCATTGCCGAGGGCTACCTGGCCCCGCCCAAGGCGATTTCAGTGCCGCTGAAATTCCAGCGCCAGGGCATTCGGTATGACGAGCTGAGCGACGACGAAAAAGACCAGTGGGATGCGCTGGAATGGGACGAGGACGGCGGCGAGCCGCCCGAGGAAGTCAGCGCCGAGGCCGTGAACCAGTGGCTCTTCAACACCGACACCGTGGACAAGATGCTGGCCCTGCTGATGGAGCGCGGCCACAAGGTGGCGGGCGGCGACCGGCTGGGCAAGACCATCATCTTTGCCAAGAACCAGCGGCACGCCGAGTTCATCCAGGAGCGCTTTGATGCGAACTACCCCGAATACCGGGGCGAGTTTGCGCGCACCATCACCTTCAAGACCGAGTACGCCCAGTCGCTCATCGACGCCTTTGCGCAAAAAGACCGCGCACCGCACATTGCGATTTCGGTGGACATGCTGGACACGGGCATCGACGTGCCCGAGGTGGTGAACCTGGTGTTCTTCAAGATCGTGCGCTCCAAGGCCAAGTTCTGGCAGATGGTGGGACGCGGCACCCGGCTGTGCAAAGAGCTGTATGGGCCGGGGCAGGACAAGAAGGACTTCTTCATCTTCGACTTTTGCCAGAACCTGGAGTTTTTCAGCCAGGAGCTGGAGGGCAGTGAGGGCGCGGTGGCGCAGCCGTTGTCGCAACGGCTGTTCAATGCGCGGCTGGAGCTGATCGAGGTGCTCGACAAGCGCTTGTCCAGTTTGCCCGGCCACGGCGTGGCTGATGAGGCCCAGCAATCACCCGTGCTGACCGAGGCCGCCATCCGCCGCGATATCGCTGGCCTGCTGCACAGCAGGGTGGTAGGCATGTCGCTGGACAACTTTGTGGTGCGCCCGCAGCGCCGCTGGGTAGAGGCCTGGGCGCAGCCCGATGCGTGGAAACGCCCCACACCCGAACAACTGGCCGAGGTATCGACCCACCTGTCAGGCCTGCCCACGGCAGTGCGCGACGACGACGAAGACGCCAAGCGCTTTGACGCCCTGCTGCTGAACACCCAGCTGGCCCTGCTGCGCAGCGAACCAGCCCTGGCGCGGCTGCAAACCAAGGTGCAGCAGGTGGCCAATGGCTTGCTGGATCTGGCCAACGTGCCCAGCGTGCGCGAACACCTGCTGCTGATCGAGGCGGTGGCAGGCGATGAGTGGTGGCAGGACGTGACCTTGCCCATGCTGGAGCAAGCGCGCCGCAAGCTGCGCAGCCTCATCAAGCTCATCGAAAAGGGCGGGCGCACCGTGGTCTACACCGACATTGAAGACGCGATTGGCGAGACCACCGAGGTGGACTTGCCACTGGTGGCCAGCGCGGTGGACTTTGACCGTTTTCGCGCCAAGGCCAAGGTGTTTTTGCGCGCCCACGAAGACCGGCTGGCGCTGCACAAGCTGCGCCGCAATCAACCCCTCACGGCGGCGGACCTGCAAGAGCTGGAAGCCCTGCTGCACGAGGCGGGCGGCACCGATGGCGACATCGAGCGTGCGCGCACGCTGCACACCAGCCTGCCGGTGTTTGTGCGATCACTGGTGGGGCTGGACCGCGGAGCTGCGGCAGCGGCCTTCAGTGCCCTGGTCGAGGCAGGCACGGCCACTGCCAGCCAACTGCAGTTCATTGAAGAGATCGTGCAGCACCTGACCGAACATGGCGCAATGCCGCCAGCGCGCTTGTACGAATCGCCGTTCACCGATATCCACACCCATGGCCCGGATGGAGTTTTCGATTCGGCCAAAGTGGCGTTGCTCTTCGAAGCGCTGGAAAATTTCCAACCCTTGCAAGCGGCCGCTTAATCATCTCCTGCGGTACGGCCTGGGCCTGGGCCTGGGCCGAGCACGCCGTGCATCAGCGTGCCAATGCACTGCTCGGCCACCTGGGCGGCGCTGTATTCGCCGCCGCTCTGGTACCAGCGGCCGATCCAGCTCAGCGCTCCGGCAATCACAAAGGCCGTCATCTTCGGGTCGCACGGGGCGAGCGTGCCTTCCTGCACGCCCTGCGCCACCAGGCGGCGAAACGCCTGGTCGATCTCGGACTTCATGCGGCGCAGCTCGGTGCGGCTGGGCTCGGGCACCTCTTCGTCGCCGATGCGGATGATGCACATGCCAAACGGCTGGGTGACGATGTCGGCATACACCTGCATGCACGCGCGCAGCTGGTCCACCGCGTTGCCACCTGCCTGGCGCGAGGCCTCGATGCCTTCCAGAATCAGGTGCAGGCCTTTCTTGACGCACTCCAGCAGGATCTCGTCCTTGTTCTTCACGTAGTAGTACAGCGTGGGTTTGGAGACCTGCAGCCGCGCGGCAATGTCGTCGAGCGACGCGGCATGGAAGCCGCGCTCGTTGAACATCTGCGCCGCTGTGGACAACACCGCGTTGCGCTTGGCCTCGCGCTGCTGTTCGCGCACGGGGGCCTGCGGCCAAGGCGATGGCTGTGCCAGCGCACGCGGGCGGCGCGCGCCGGGCTTGGGTGCCGCGCGGGGGGTGGAAGGTGGGGCCATGGGGGTGTCTTCTGGTGGGTGTACCGGGTAAATCCTGATGCCGCCGGGGGCGCACGCTTCAAAAATCTACTTTCAAGTAACTAGTCTACGTAAAAGTAGCCTCCACCCGACTGCAAGAAAACCCGCAGAGGCAAACCCCGCAGGTGCTGAAGCTCCTGCCGTGTTCAGAAACGGCTGGATGGGCACGGCAGACCAGGGCAGCGGTTCCCACGGCATCAAGGTTTTTGCCCACCGACCCTGATTTGCCCAGCCACGGCACACACCCTTTTTCATTTCCAGGAGTTTTTTCATGACCCACCGTGACGTCTTCGTCGTCAGCACAGCCCGCACCGCCATCGGCACCTTCGGCGGCAGCCTGAAAGATGTGCCCAACACCCAGCTCGCCACCACCGCCGTGAAAGCCGCCATCCAGCGCGCCGGCATCGCGCCCGACGCTGTGGGCCATGTGGTCATGGGCAACGTGATTCCCACCGACACCAAGGACGCGTACCTCGCGCGCGTAGCGGCCATCGACGCCGGCTGCCCCATCGAGACGCCCGCCTTCAACGTCAACCGCCTGTGCGGCTCGGGCCTGCAGGCCATCATCAGCGCGGCGCAGGCCATTGGCTATGGCGACTGCGATGTGGCTGTGGGCGGCGGCTCGGAAAGCATGAGCCGCGGCCCCTACTTCGACCAGGGCGCGCGCTGGGGCGCCCGCATGGGCGACAGCAAGAGCATCGACTACATGCTCGGCATCCTGCACGACCCCTGGCAGAAGATGCACATGGGCATCACCGCAGAGAACGTGGCCGAGCGCTACAAGATCAGCCGCGAGATGCAGGACCAGCTCGCCCTAGCCAGCCAACAGCGCGCCGCCGCCGCCATCGCTGCGGGCTACTTCAAGGAGCAGATCGTTCCGGTCGAAATCGCCACGCGCAAGGGCACCGTGCTGTTCCAGGAAGACGAGCATGTGCGCGCCGCCACCACGCTGGACGTATTGGCGGGCATGAAGCCCGCGTTCAAGAAGGAAGGCGGCACCGTGACTGCTGGCAACGCCTCGGGCATCAATGACGGCGCGGCCGCCGTGGTGCTGGCTGCAGGTGACCGCGTGGCGGCCCTGGGCCTGAAACCCCTGGCGCGCCTCGTCGGCTACGCCCACGCAGGCGTGGATCCGGCCTACATGGGCATTGGCCCCGTGCCTGCCACGCAAAAGGTGCTGCAACGCACCGGCCTGAAGGTGCAGGACATGGATGTGATCGAAGCCAACGAGGCCTTCGCCGCCCAGGCCTGCGCCGTGGTGCAAGAGCTGGGGCTGGACCCGGCCAAGGTCAACCCCAATGGCTCGGGCATCTCGCTCGGCCACCCCGTGGGCGCTACGGGCGCCATCATCACCACCAAGGCGATTGCCGAGCTGCACCGCACGGGCGGGCGCTATGCACTGGTCACCATGTGCATTGGCGGCGGCCAGGGCATCGCGGCCATCTTCGAAAGAGTTTGAGTCTTTTTGGCCTCCAGCGCTTATCCAGAAAGCGCTGGCAGCTCCTACATTCATAGCAACCATGCTTCCCAACACACTCCTCACGGCTGAACAGAAGGCCGAACTGCAAGTCTTCACCGAATCGCTGGAGCGCTTTTGCGATAGCGAGATCGAGCCCCATTACCGCGACTGGGAAAAGGCGGGCCTCGTCCACCGCGAGCTCTTTCGCAAGATGGGCGAGAACGGCTACCTGTGCGCCGACGTGCCCGAGCAGTACGGCGGCCCGGGCGCCAGCGTGCATTTTTCGTTTGCCGTGGTGGAGGTGCTCTCGCGCCGGGGCTACGGCGGCTTTGTCGGCGGGCTGCAGGTGCACAACGACATCATCCCGCCCTACCTGCTGCACTGTGGCACCGAAGCGCAGCGCGAATACTGGCTGCCGCGCATGGTCAGCGGTGAGGCCGTGACAGCGATTGGCATGACCGAGCCCGGCGCGGGTAGCGACCTGAAAGCCATCCGCACCACGGCCAAACGCGATGGCAATGAGTACGTCATCAACGGCAGCAAGATCTTCATCAGCAACGGCCAGCACTGCGACCTGCTGGTGCTTGCCGCCAAGACCGATCCGGCAGCCGGTGCCAAGGGCGTGAGCCTGTTTCTGGTGGACACGAAAAGCCCCGGCTTCACGCGCGGCCAGAACCTGGAAAAAATCGGCCAGCACGCGGGCGATACCTCCGAGCTGTTCTTCAACGACCTGCGCGTGCCCGCCGACGCGCTGCTGGGCGGCGTGGAGGGCCAGGGCTTTGTGCAGATGATGCGCGAGCTGCCGCGCGAGCGCCTCATCATTGGCGTACAGGCGGTGTACGGTGCCAAGGGTGCGCTCGATGCCACGGTGAAGTACGTACAAGAACGCCAGGCATTTGGCCAAGCGATTGGGCAGTTCCAGAACACGCGCTTCACGCTGGCGCAGTGCGCCAGCGACATCGCCGCCGCCAAGGCGTTTTTGAACGCCAGCGTGGCCGCCTACGAGCGCGGCGAACTCACCCCCGAGGCCGCGAGTGCGCTCAAGCTGCACACCACTGAAGTCATGGGCCGCGTGGCCGATGCCTGCCTGCAGCTGTTTGGTGGCTACGGCTACATGGCTGAATACCCCATCTCGCGCTTCTGGACCGATGCACGCGTGCTGCGCATCTATGGCGGCACATCAGAAATCATGAAAGAGCTGGTGGCGCGCTCGTTGCTGGGGCGCTGAAGGGGAACTGAGAGGGGCGCTGAAAAAAAGAAGCAATAAAGCACCCCCGTCGCACGGCAAACGGCCAGTTGCCAGTGGCCGCACAGCCCGCACAAAATGCGTCACGTTACTTTCACACAGGGCCGCGAATATCTTTTGTTTTCTACAAAACGAGGAGAAGCGTATGCAAGTTCGAAAAGTACTGCTGGCCATGGCGGCCACGGTGGTGATGACCACAGCCTGCGGCGGCAGCGACACACCCGCCTGGCCCCCCACCCCCACCGTGATTGCCCACCGCGGGGCTTCGGCATTGCGGCCCGAACACACGCTGGCGGCATACCAAAAAGCGATTGACGACGGCGCCAACGTCATTGAGCCCGACCTGGTCATCACCAAGGACGGCGTGCTGGTAGCCCGCCACGAGAACGCGATTGCCATCCTCAACGCCGACGGCAGCGTGCGCGAGGCCACCACCGATGTGATGGACCGCCCCGAGTTTGCCGCCCGCAAGACCACCAAGACCATCGATGGCACGGCCATCACCGGCTGGTTTGTGGAGGACTTCACCCTGGCCGAACTCAAGACCCTGCGCGCACGCGAACGCATTCCGGCCATTCGCCCGGCCAATGTGGCCTACAACGGCCAGTTCGAAGTGCCCACGCTGCAGGAAGTGATCGACCTGGCCAAGGCGCAGTCCACCGCCAAGGGCCGACTCATCGGTATCGCGCCTGAAACCAAGCACCCCAGCTTCTTCCAGTCGATTGGCATGCCGCTGGAGCCCGCACTGCTGGCCGTGCTGACCAAGAACGGCTGGAACAGCAAGGATGCGCCCGTGTACGTGCAATCGTTCGAAGTGGCCAACCTGAAGGCGCTGCGCAAGCAAAGCACGGTGCGTCTGGTGCAGTTGCTGTCCAACGGCGGCCGTCCCTATGACTTCACGGCCTCAGGCAACCCCCAGACCTACGCCAACATGGCCACGGCCGCCGGGCTCAAGGAAATTGCCACCTATGCCGATGTGGTGGGCGCACACAAGGACCTGGTCATCCCCGTGAAAGACGGTGCCCTGGGCACCCCCACCACGCTGGTGAAAGACGCCCACGCGCTGAACCTGGCTGTGCACATCTGGACACTGCGGCCTGAAAACGCCTTCCTGCCCGCCGCCTACAAAAAGGCCCCCACCACGGACAACACCGTGCGCGGCGACAGCGTGAGCGAGATTCAGACCTTCCTGAAGGCCGGTGTGGATGGCTTCTTCACCGATGACTCGGCCGTGGGCCGCCTGGCGGTGGACAGCCTGAAGTAAACCGCTGCGCTTCCCCCCATGAAAAATGCCGAGGTCACCCTCGGCATTTTTGTTGGCGCACCGGCCGCGCGCCAGGCCTCAGAACCTGCTCTCAGAACGGCGCCGATTCCGGGTCGGTATCCACCGGTGCAGTGGCCGGGCCAGTGACCACGCCCGCACCCGACTTGCGGGGGGGCAGCGTGGCAGCTGCCGTAGCGGGTGCGGCGGTTGCAGGCGCTACTTTGGGAGCCGCTGCAGGGCCACCCGCCGCAATGGCTTCGGCCGCGCTGGCCACGCCGCTTTCGGCTTCGCCGCCCAGGGCTTCGATCAGGTCGGGGATGAGCTTGACCAGCTCGCCCGTGGCAATCGCCACATCGGTGTCAAAACCGCCGTCATCGGCCTTGGTGCCTTCAAACACCGTGTCCAGAAAAGCCACCTTCTTGAGCTGCATGCCTTCGGTCAGCATGAACGAGACGCGGTCGTCCCAGGTCAGCGCCAGCTTGGTGGGCAGCTTGCCAGCGGCAATGTGGGCCTGGATTTCTTCGATATCGAGCGGGTGGCGCGCATAACGCACCACGGCCTTGGCTTCGTCCGCGCTTTTGAGCTCGCACTCGCGGTCAATGCTGAAGCCCACGGGCGGCTCTTGCGTGGCCAGCCAGTGCGCCATGGAGGCCTGGGGGCTGGTCTGCGTGCTGATGAGCGATACCGCGAGGCCGGGCAGCGAATCGACCAGCAGGCTCACCACCTCATCGGCACGGCCCTGGGAGGAGGTGTCCAGCACCAGCAGGCGCGATTCGGTGTCAATCCACACCCACATGCTGCCCTGCTTGGTGAAAGCCATGGGCAGCAAGTCCAGCTTGGCTTCTTCCTTCAGTTCCTTGCTTTCCTTCTTGCCGGGCTTGCGGCCGGTTTCCTGCTCGATGCGGGCGGCCTTTTCCTTCACGCGGCGGTTGAGCACCGAGCCGGGCAGCACCTTGGACTCGACCATGAAACGCAAAATCCACTGCCCGCCCACCGATTCGGCCAGCGCGCCATGCTGCTCACCGCGCGGCGGCACCCAGCCCAGCGATTTTTCCTGGGTGGCCCCGCACTCCATGAAAGGGGCCTTGGCCAGGGCTTCTTCCACCTGCACCAAATCCGCCTGCCAGCCGGGGGCAATGCGGTACACGATCATGTTCTTGAACACGGAAATCCTTCGCTTCGTTGTCTGACTGGGGGTAATTGTCGGCGCTGGCGCGGGCCCCGCCGGCCTACGCGCCAAACAGGGTCGCCGCGCCGAACCCTAATGATATCCACAGCCTGCAGCAATCGCTATCAATTCAATAGCTGCTTGCGCTTTCTTGGATTCGCCTGGAGGCACTTTCTGGCACAAAACTTCCGCGGCTCCACCCGCGCGCCGTACACCCCGGCTTGTCACAACTTTACACAGGCTTCAATCCTGCTCACGCAGGCGATACATGGGCGGCGCACACTGGCTTCAACCGCTGCAACGGTCGTTGTGGCGGAGAACTTCACCCCCTGTGAAAGGACTGATTCCATGACCGCTGCATTTTCAAGCCGCCGCTGGGTAGCCACCGCCGTGCTGGCCGCACTCACTTTGCCCGCCCTGGCCCAAACCCAGGCTCCTGCACCCGCTGCCGCACAGGCCGCCAGCGCCCCCGCCCGCAAGACCGGTGACATGGCGCAGCGCTACCAGGAACGCATGGCCCAGCGCCAGGCCGCCCTGAAAGAAAAACTCAAGCTGACCGCCGCCCAGGAAAGCGCCTGGACCCAGTTCACCGCCGCGATGCAACCCGGCGAGCGCCCCGCCCGCCCCGACTTCAAGGAACTGGACAAGCTCACCACCCCCGAGCGCATTGACCGCATGCGCGAAATGCGCGCCCGGCACACCGCCCAGGCCGACAAGCGCGATGAAGCCGTGAAAACCTTCTACGCCGCCTTGAGCCCCGAGCAGCAAAAGACGTTTGACGCCGAATTCCACCGCCAAGGCCCCGGCAAGCACCGGGGTGGGCGCGACCACGGCGGCATGCACGGCCACCACCACGGCCCCGATGGCCACGGCGGCCGCGGCCCAGGCGGCCCCGCACGCTGATCTGGCGCATCACCCACCCCTGGGGGCCATTCCCGCCCCCAGCAGCCCGCAATCCGCCCGGATTGCGGGCTTTTTTCATGGTGCTGGCAGCAGCCTGTGGATAAAGCTGTGCTTTCCGGCAGAGCAACTACCCAGTTATCCACACAAAAATCCGCCGCGTCAAAGTTGTTGTCTGTCAGCCAGCAATTTCATACAGACCAGCGCACATGGTTTTTTGCAACGCAAGTGCGCGCAGACATTGGGAAAAATGCAGTTGTCCACAAAAAAGGTGTTGCTCTACTACTACTGCTATTTCAATATAAAGCTTTTAAAGAACAACCTATCAACCGCCGGAAGGCAAACCGGGCAGGGTTGTGAATACCTGAAACGTGGCAGGGCGGTGTGCTGGGTGTAGAAAAAAGGGTGAACTGGCCGGCGCATGGGGTGGGCTTGCCCGCACGAACCTGGACAAACGCGGGCGGGTGCACCCTTTTTTTTGCGGCAATGCCCCCTTTTGCTATTAAAAAATGAGCTGATAGCGCTTGCTGGTAAAGCGCTAGCCTGCGTTTTGGCTGAAAACAGGCGTTGCCGATGCGGTGCTGCATAAAACTGGGGATATTTCTGGCACAAGTGCTGGCTTATCCACAGAAAAAGTCGATGTGCCCGTTTTGTCCCCGCTGGCGTGACAGCGCCAACAGGGTTCGGCGCACAGGGTTTGCATCCACGCAAGTGCTTGTGGTGCAAAGGAAAAAAAGGGTTGTCCACACCCAGGGCCCTGCTCTACTACTACGACTATGTTTTTATAAAGACATTAAAGAAGAAGACAGAAGAACAACCGGGAACCCGCAGCGCAGGCCCATGCGGTACACCGGGTAGGCGCTGGCGATGGAAAAGACAGGAAACCCCGGCGTTGGCAGCCAGGTGTGGGGGTTCTGGTGCGGTGCCGGGGCCTTCAAAGGCCGTCAGGCAGCCCACAACGCGTTGCATGACATCAACGGCTGGGGGGGTGGCGCTGCAATGGCGCAGTCCGCGCAAGGCCCCTTGGCGGGGCTGGAGGAGCTGGGCAAGTGGCGCGCACGGCCCAAGAAGACAAAAGCTGTGGGCGCGGCGGGGAAAACCGGCACAGGGTGCCGACAACACGCTCAGCCCTTCAGGGCTTGCGTGAGGAAGGCTTCGAGGTCTGCCACAGGCAGCGGTTTGCTGAACAGGTAGCCCTGGTACAGGTCGCAACCGGCCTCGCCCAGCGAAATGCGCTGCTCTTCGGTTTCGACCCCTTCGGCGATCACGTCCAGCCCCAGGCTGCGCGAGAGCCCGATGATGGTGTGCACGATGGCGGCGTCGTTGGGGTCGGAGAGCACGTCGCGCACAAAGCTCTGGTCGATCTTGAGCTGATCGAGCGGCATGCGCTTGAGGTAGCTCAGTGAGGAATAGCCGGTGCCAAAGTCGTCCAGTGAAAAACCCACGCCATAGGCGCGCAGGGCTTCCATGGTGGCGATGGTGCTTTCCATGTCTTCCACCAGCACGCTTTCGGTCAGTTCCAGCTTGAGCTGGCCGGAAGGCGCTCCTGTGATGGCCAGCACGCGCGCCACATCGTCCACAAAGGTGGGGCTGCGGAACTGGCTGGAGCTGACGTTCACGGCCATGGTCAGGTCGCGGCGCAAGGGGTCGTTCTGCCAGCTGGCCAGCAGCTTGCAGGCGTGGTGCAGCACCCAGCGGCCCAGCGGCACGATCAGCCCGGTTTCTTCAGCCAAGGCAATGAAGTCGGAAGGCGGCACCATGCCGCGCTGGGCGTGGTTCCAGCGCAGCAGTGCTTCCACGCCCGCAATCGCCCCGCTTTGGCGCAGCTGGGGCTGGAAGTGCAGGAAAAACTCGTCTTGCGCCAGGGCCGCGCGCAGGTCGGCCTCCAGCGCTGCGCGCGCCGTCACCACGGCCTGCATCTGCGGGTCAAAGAACCGCAGGGTGTTGCGCCCTGCAGCTTTGGCCTGGTACATGGCCAGGTCGGCCTGCTTGAGCAACTCGCTCACGGTAGTGGACTCGGTGCCGGTGAACGGCGCAATGCCAATGCTGGGGGTGCTGCGGTATTGGTAGCCCTGCAACGGGTACGGCATGGACAGCGTGGACAGGATTTTTTCACCCACGCTGCGCGCCTGCAGCACCAGGTCGTCGCCCGAGGCGCTGAGTTCTTCGAGCATGACCACAAACTCGTCGCCGCCCAGGCGTGCCACGGTGTCCACGCTGCGCACGCAGTGGCCCAGCCGCTTGGCCACTTGCTGCAGCAGCAAATCGCCCTGGTCGTGGCCCAGGGTGTCGTTGAGTTGTTTGAAGTTGTCCAGGTCGATGAACAGCAGCGCCCCGCCCTGCTGGTGGCGCTGGGCGGCAGCCAGGGCGTGGTGCATGCGATCCATCAGCAGCATGCGGTTGGGCAGGTGGGTCAGCGGGTCGTAAAAGGCCAGGCGCTGGATTTCGCGCTCGGTGGCCTTGCGCTGGGTGATGTCAGTGTTGATGGCCAGGATGGACTGGGGCTGCCCGTCTTCGCCGCGCACCAGGGTCCAGCGCCCTTCCACATCGATGGTGCGCCCGTCACGGTGGCGCTGCACCAGCTCGCCCGTCCATTCGCCGTGTTCAAGGGTGGCTTCGGTGCCCCGCAGGAAGGGCGTGGGGTCTTCGTACAGCAAGGTCTGCACCGACTGGCCCAGTACCTGCAGCTGCGTCCAGCCGTACATGCGCTCGGCGCTTTTGTTCCAGTAGATGATGCGGTGCTCCAGGTCGCGCACAAGAATGGCGTCCTGCGCCTTGTCCAGCAGCGACGCCTGGTGGCGGATGCGGGCATCGGCCGCCTGGCGCTCGATCTCTGCCGAGGCCCGGGCCGCAAAAATCTGCAGGGTGGAGGTGACAAAGTCCGGGTCGGTCAACGCCTGGCGGAACAGCACGAAAATGGCGCCAATCACCTGTCCGTCGGTACTGCACAGCTGCTGGCCCGCACAGGCGCGGGCTCCGATCTTGCCGCCCAGGTACGAGTGCGGGTAATGCTGCAGCACATGGTCGGCCACCACGTATTGCCGCTGCGTCAGCAGCTGCATGCTGGGGGAGCCTTCCATGGGCAGGTCGAAGGCGGGCTGCTCCACCCCGTCAATGACAGTGGCCAGGCTGATGGCGCGGGGTGGCTGGCCAAGGGGCTGGCTCATGCGCATCACGCCGCCGACCTGCGCGCCCAGCGCCTCGGCCATGTTGGTGGCCAGCTGCACAAAAAATGCCGTGCCGGTGCTGGCCGACACCGCCGCCGCCACCTTGATGACCGAGTCCAGAATGCGCTGCTGCGCCTTGTGGGCACGCAAGCTGGTGATGCCGAACGCCAGGTCGTTGGCCAGGTCTTGCAGCAGCGCCGTTTCCTGCGGGCTGATGTGCAGGATTTCGGGGGCGTACAGGTACAGCAGGCCAAAGGTCTTGCCCTGCTCGCGCAGGGGCAGGCAAATCACGCCGTGAAAACCGTTGTCGAGCATGCGCTGGGTCCAGTCGCCCAGGTCGTTGCTCTTGCGCAGGTCGTGCACGATCACGGGCTGGCCGCTGCGCACCGCCTGGCCGGCCGGCCCTTGGCCGGTGGGGCTGTTTTCGTCCCAGGTCGGGCGTACTTTGTCCAGGTATTCGTGTTGGTAGCCAGCATGGGCCACGCGGGCAATCGTCTTGTGTTCGTCGTCGTGGGCGAAGCCCGCCCAGCCCATGCGGTAGCCGCCAATGTCCACCGCGATCTGGCAGATGGCCTGCAGCAAGGCAGATTCAGACGTCGCACGCACCAGGGTTTCGTTGCAGGCACTCAGCAGCTTCTGGGCACGCGCCATGCGAGCAATCTCGCGTTCGGCCCGCAGCCGCTCGGTCACATCCACCGCCAGCACCTGGCGGGCGGCCACGCCGTTGAAGCTGATGCTGCCCGCAGTCACTTCTGCGTCAAACAGGCTGCCGTCCATGCGCAACTGCAGGCATAGCGACGGCACATGCCGACTTTCTGAGGCCGTGGCCTGCACGATGGACCGCACGTTCTCACGCTCCGAAGCAGGAAACAGGTCCAATAGCGTCAACTGCAACGCCTCGGCTTCGGTATAGCCGTATTGCAAAAGCATGGCCCGGTTCACCGCCAGCAGGCGCAGGCTGGCGCTTTCGTACACCCACATCGGGTGCGGGTGCTCGTTGAACATCAGGCGGTACTGCCGCGCAGACGCTTCAAGCTGGCTGGTCACATGCCGCAGTTGTACCGTGGTGCCGAGTGATTCGGTGAGTATTTCCAGCCGGTTCACATCGTTGCGCGAAAAGGCATCGGGCTGATCGGAGGTGACCTTGAGGCTGCCCACGATGTGGTTGCCCGCGCGCAGCGGTGTGGCCATCACCGAGCGAACGCCCCAGCGGTGCGGCATGGAGCCCATGTCCCAGCCCGCCGCCTGGGTGTCGTTGCACCACACCGTGCGGCCTTGGTGCAGCGCAGGCCACAAGATGCTGTCGTGTACCGACAGCAGGTTGCCTTCAGGGCGCACCATGTCGCCCACCGACGCCTTGGCCACCAGTTGCTCGGCCTCCAGCAACTCGATCATGGCCCCGCGCGCGGCCGTCTGCTGTTGCACGGTGTGGGCCACCAGCCGCAGGGCGTCGGGCAGCGCCATGTCCAGCGACGAGATTTGCTGCTGCACCTGCAGCAGCTCGGCGTGGTGCTGTGCGTTGCGCTGGGCCTGCATTTCGGCCTGGTGCTGCGCAGAGATGTCCTGGAACGCGCCTTCGACCCGCACGATCCGGCCCGCTTCATCGCGCACGGCATGGCCGCTGGTGCGCACCCACAGCCGCTGTCCTTGCGGCAGCGGCACCTCGGCCACCTCGTCCAGGTCGCGCCCGGTTTGTATGCAGTTAGCAAAGGCCTGCTGCATCCGTTCGTGAAAGGGGGCTGGAAGGCTTTCAACACCTCGTCCAGCGCGTACGTGGCAGGGCGGTCTTCGCTGGTGGACTCTTCTGCGCGGCGCATGCCAAATGTGCTGGCAATGCCGGAAGACAGCGTGAACGCCCGGCTGGGCAGTTCCATCACCCAGCCACCCAGGCGCGCCACGCGGCCCGCGGCCTGCAGCACGTTGTTTTGCGCTTGCAGCGCGGCACGCATCTGTTCGCGCTCTTGCAGCGCCAGGGACAGCTGCAGTTTTTGCTTGCGCAGTTCCAGCTGGTCCATGGTCTGGCGGGCCAGCATCTGCAGCGCTTGCAATTCCTCCGCCGCCAGCCCCCGGCAGCGTGTGTCCATCACCGCCAGGGTGCCCAGGGCATGGCCTTCGTCCGTGACGAGGGGGATGCAGGCGTAAAAGCGGATGTGGGGCTCACCCACCACCGAAGGGTAGGTGGAAAAAATGGGGTGCCGGGTCGCGTCTTCCACCACGGTGGGCTGGTGCGGGTTGCGCAAGGCGTGGTCGCAAAACGCCACGGCGCGCGGCGTTTCGCGCATGGGCACGCCCACGGCGGCCTTGAACCACTGCCGCTCGGCATCCAGAAAATTCACCACCGCCATGGGCACGCTGCACAGCCGTGCCGCCAGCACGGCCAGCTGGTCGAAAGAATCTTCGTGGTCAGTGTCCAGGATTGCGTACTCTGCCAGCGCCCGCAGCCTGGCGGCATCGGCGGAGGGCAGGCGTGAGGACTGCAACGCGGCCATGGTCACACAGACCTCCATGGGGATGGCGTGCGGTGTATCGGCAGTGGTCGATCAGAAAAATTCACCAGCATGGAATGGCCTGGGCCCCGCCAGGAAAGGATGGACAAGCTCGGGGGCGCTCGGCGCCAATGCTACACCTTGCAACAAGTGCGCGCGCACATTGGGGCTGGCAGACGCTGTGCCCGTTCCTGGCCCTCTTGTTCCCTTCAGCCTGTGAGGTGGGTGGGCAGCCCCAGCCCTGCGCTTATGCCGCTGCGCGTTGGGCCCGGCGGGCGCGCACGGCGGCGGCCAGTTCCTGCAGCACCGGCACGGTCTGGGCCATGCTGATGCAGGCGTCCGTCACCGACACGCCTTTTTGCAGCGCCTGGCCGGGCACGATGTCCTGGCGGCCTTCCTGCAGGTGGCTTTCAATCATCAATCCGGTGATGCGGTGGTCGCCCGCCGCAATCTGGCCAGCCACGTCTTGCGCCACGGTGATCTGGCGCTGGTGCTGCTTGCTGCTGTTGGCATGGCTCACGTCGATCATCACCTGCTCGCGCAGGCCAGCGGCCTTGAGCACAGCGCAGGTGGCATCCACATCGGCGGCGCTGTAGTTGGGTTGCTTGCCGCCGCGCAGGATCACGTGGCAGTCCTGGTTGCCGCGGGTTTCAAAAATCGCGGCCTGGCCCATCTTGGTCATGCCCATGAAGGCGTGCGAGGCCTGCGCGGCCTGGATGGCGTCGCTCGCCACTTTCACGCCACCGTCGGTGCCGTTCTTGAAGCCCACGGGGCAGCTCAGGCCGCTGGCCAGCTGGCGGTGGCTCTGGCTCTCGGTGGTGCGCGCGCCAATGGCACCCCAGCTCACCAGGTCGCTGATGAATTGCGGCGACAGCAGGTCCAGAAACTCGGTGCCCACGGGCAGGCCGGTGGCCAGCACATCCAGCAGCAGCTTGCGCGCCAGCTCCAGCCCTTCGTTGATGGCGAAGCTGCCGTCCAGGTGCGGGTCGTTGATGTAGCCCTTCCAGCCCACGGTGGTGCGGGGCTTTTCAAAGTACACGCGCATCACCACCAGCAGGTCGTCCTGCAGCGCATCGGCCTGCACCTTCAGGGCATGGGCATATTCCATGGCCTGGGCGTGGTCGTGGATGGAGCACGGGCCCACCACCACCACCAGCCGGTCGTCCTGCCCGTGCAGCACGCGCGAGATGGCGGCGCGGCTCGATTCCACCAGCGCCAGCGCGGCTTCGGTGGGCGGCAGCCACTCTTGCAGCAGCGCGGGCGTGATGAGCGGGCGCACGGCCTTGATGCGCGTGTCATCAATGCGCGTGGTGTCGTGGGTGGAAACGGGGGTGGCGGAGCGGTGTGCGTGGGTCATGCCCCCGATTGTCGCGCGGCGCGGCGAAGCAGCTCAGGGCGGCCGAATTCAGGGCCTGCGAAACGAGGCGTTTTGCTTCGCCCAGTACTTGGATTCCAGGTGGTCCATGCGCACCTCGCCGCCGGTGGAAGGCGCATGCACGAAGCGGCCTTCGCCCACGTAGATGCCGGCGTGCGAAGGGTTGCGGCCCCGGCCAAACACCACCAGGTCGCCGGTGCGCCGTTCGCTGCGGTCAATCACCTGGCCCCAGCTGCTCAGTTGCGCCACGGTGCGTGGCGGCGCGGAGCCCACCTGGTTGCGGTACACATAGCCAATGAGCCCGCTGCAGTCAAAGCCCGAGTCCGGTGTGTTGCCCCCGTAGCGGTAGGGCGTGCCCACCAGCCCCAGGGCGTGGATGGCAATGCCGTGGGCCTGCTCGTCAGACAGCGTGGGCGCTGCCGAGCGCTGTGTGGGCCAGCCCCCCGTGGCGCTGGGCGATGGGGTGGGTGGAGTGCTGCAACCGACCAGGGCCACAGTGGCCGCCAGCAGCAGTGAACAGGAAAGGGCTCGCATGGGCCGAAGGGTAACGGATGCCGTGGGCCCTTGCCAATCCTGCGGGGGGCTGCAGGGTTATTGAATAAAAAAAGGCTGCAGCGCTTGCTGGATAAGCGCTGGCAGCTATGTTTTATATAGCAAAAAAAGGCCGATGGTTCAGGCGTGCGCAGCAGCAGCAGCGCCAGCCTGGTGCGGCAGCCGTTGTGCCAGGCGGTTGGCCACGCTCACGATGGCGTTGACCGATGCGGTCACGATGTTGTGGCTCATGCCCGCGCCAAAGGTGGCACCGTTCACGCCCTCCATGGCGGCTTCCACAATGGCCAGCGCCTGCGCGTTGGCACCGCTGCCGGTGGCGCGTTCTTCGTAGTGGTCCACGCGCAGCGGCAGGCCCAGGGCGTCCACCGTGGCGGCAATGGGGCCGTTGCCCTGGCCGCGCAAGGTCTGGCGCACGCCCTGCACCGTCACGTCCAGCTCAATGCCCTGGCCGTCTTCGTCCAGCCGGTGGCTGTGGCACACCACGGCGGGTGCGGCCGGGGCGCGCAGGTAGGTGGCCTGGAACAGTTCCCACAGTTGCGCGGCGCCCATCTCGGTTTCGCTCGCGTCGGTGTGGCGCTGCACCACGGCGCTGAACTCCACCTGCATGCGGCGCGGCATCACCACGCCGTGTTCGCGCTCCAGCAAGAACGCAATGCCGCCCTTGCCCGACTGGCTGTTCACGCGGATCACGCTGTCGTAGGTGCGGCCCAGATCGGCCGGGTCGATGGGCAGGTAGGGCACTTCCCACAGCGCATCCGGGTCTTGCGCCGCAAAGCCTTTCTTGATCGCATCCTGGTGCGAGCCTGAGAACGCGGTGAACACCAGGTCGCCCGCGTACGGGTGGCGCGGGTGGATGGGGATACCCGTGCATTCCTCGGCCACGCGTGCCACGGCGGTGATGTTGGAAAAATCAAGCTGCGGGTGCACGCCCTGGGTGTACAGGTTCAGCGCCATGGTCACGATGTCCATGTTGCCGCAGCGCTCGCCGTTGCCAAACAGGCAGCCTTCGACGCGCTGGGCGCCCGCCATCACGGCCAGCTCGGCGGCGGCCACGCCGGTGCCCCGGTCGTTGTGGGTGTGTACCGACAGCACGATGTGCTCGCGCGGGCTCAGGTGGCGGTCCATCCACTCGATCTGGTCGGCAAACACGTTGGGCGTGGCGTTTTCCACCGTGGTGGGCAGGTTGATGATGATGGGGCGGCCGGGCCCGGCGTTCCACGCGGCAATGGCGGCCTGGCAGGCCTTGAGCGAAACATGCAGCTCGGTGGCGCTGAAGGTTTCGGGGGAATACTGCAGCGTCCATTGCGTTTCGGGCCGCGCATCGGTGAGCTGCTTGAGGTAACCCACATGGTGGGTGATGAGCTGCATCACCTGCGTGACGTTCATGCCGAACACCATGCGCCGCCAGGCGGGCGCGGTGGCGTTGTACAGGTGCACGATGGCGCGCGGTGCACCTTTGACCGCTTCAACGGTGCGCGCAATCAGGTCTTCGCGCGACTGGGTCATGACCATGAGGGTCACGTCCTCGGGGATGAGGTCTTCGTCAATGAGGCGGCGCACGAAGTCAAAGTCGGTCTGCGAGGCGGCCGGAAAGCCGACCTCGATTTCCTTGAAGCCGATGCGTACCAGCTCCAAAAAGAGCTTCATCTTGCGTTCGCCGTTCATGGGCTCAAACAGCGCCTGGTTGCCGTCGCGCAGATCGGTGGAAAGCCAGCGCGGCGCGCGGGTGATGCTGCGGCTGGGCCACTGGCGGTCGGGCAATGCCACGGGGGCCATGGCTTGGTATTTGGTGGCGGGTTTGGCGATCATCATGGCAAGGCTCCACTTCGGTGGTGCCGGGCTGCGGTAGCACGCTCTGGGTGCGTCATTGGCAGCAGCCCCGGCACGGGTCATCAGAAACAAATCGGATGACGTCCCCTGCAGCCCCTTGCGCATGGCACAAGAGCTGGTGTGGGGGCCGGGGTCAGGGGGATGTCGGGTGGTTCAACGGCTGCGCGAGGTGGCAGCCGGGTGTGCGAACGCGTGCAGACCCCGGCCAAGCACTAGTAGGCTTAGCGATAGTGGGGACAGGCGCAGGGTGCGTTGCATAGGTGGGAGATGCTAGCACCGGCTCCTGGGCATGGTGCCTTGCGGGCGGTGCAAGGTCATGCGCAGTGACACATGCAATGCCGTCAGTGCGAAGCCTGCAGCTCCACAAACTGCTGCACGGGCATGGGCCGCGCAAAGGCATAGCCTTGCAGCACATCGCAGCCCTGCTCCACCAGGTACTCGGCCTGTTCCAGCGTTTCCACGCCTTCGGCGGTGACTTCCAGCCCCAGGCCGTGCGCCAGTGCCACGATGGCGGTGACGATTTTGCGGCTGTGCTCTTGCGCGGGCAGGTCGCGCACGAAACTGCGGTCGATCTTCAGGCGCCGCATGGGGAGCTGGCGCAGGTAGGCCAGCGACGAATACCCGGTACCAAAATCGTCAATCGCCAGGTGGATGCCGAGCTGGCTCAGGCGGTGCAGCGTGTACGCGCCGGCTTCCATGTTTTCCATCAGCACGGTTTCGGTCAGCTCGATCTCCAGCAAGTCGGCAGGCAGCTTCTCTTCGCGCAGGATGTCCATCACCTGCTCCAGAAACTGCGGGTCGCCCAGCTGGCGGGCCGAAATGTTCACGGCCACGCGCAGTGGGTGGGCGTGTCTGCCCTGCCAGCGCGATGCGTCACGGCACGCCGTGCGCAGCACCCAGTAGCCCAGCGGCACGATGAGGCCGCAGTCTTCCGCCACTGAAATCGCCTCCAGCGGGGGCACGTTGCCCAGCTCGGCATGCGTCCACCGCAGCAGGGCTTCGGCGCCCACCAGGGCTTTGTCGCGCGCGCTAAACAGCGGCTGGTAATGCAGCGCCAGGCCGTGGCCGCCTTCCAGCTCGGCGCGCAGCGCTTGCTCGATCGCCTGGCGGCGCACCATGGCCTGGTTCATCGACGCGTCAAAGCGCACGCAGCGGTTCTTGCCCAGCTCCTTGGCGCGGTACATCGCCGTGTCTGCGTTGCTGACCAGGGCATCCATGTCCGGAGCGTCGTCGGGAAAGGACGCAATGCCGGCGCTGCACGTCACGTTCACCTGCTGACCGGCTTCGGTATAGGGGAGCTCAAAGACGCTGATGATCCGCTCGCCGTACTGACTCAGGGCCTCGTCATCCATGTTCTGGCGCAGGATCACGGCGAATTCATCGCCACCCATGCGCGAGAGGCTGTCGCTGCGGCGCATCACCGACTGCAGGCGGCTGGCCACCTGGCGCAGCAGCCCGTCGCCCGCTGCGTGGCCGAAGGTGTCGTTGATCGTCTTGAAGTTGTCCAGGTCGATGTACACCAGAGCCACCCGCTGGTCCGTGCTGCGTGCCAGTTCAAGCTCTGCGGCCAGCCGCTCGTTGAAGGCATGGCGGTTGTTCACGCCGGTGATGGCATCGGTGTGGGCCAGCACCTGCAGGCGGTTTTCGGCCTCGCGCACCACTGCGCGGCTGCGCAGCACAATGGCCGTGGCCAATGCCATCACACAGGCGGCGATGAGCGAAGCGCTCAGAAAGCGAAAGCCCAGGCGCTTGTACACAGCCTCCATCGACTTGCGCACGTACAGGGTGCCCACTTCGGCATCCGCGCCGTGGATGGGGTGCGTGATCTCCAGCATGGTCCACCCGGCGCGCTCGGCAATGCTGTCCATGCCCGTGGCGCGCAAGGTGGTGGGGAAGTGGGGGTCGCGCGAGCGGGCGTAGTGTGCAAACAGCACGCCGTCGCGGTCATACACACCGGCACTGAGTACCATGGACGATGAGCGCAGTGCAGTCAGCATCTCGGTGGCGGTTTCGGTGTCGCGGAACACCACGGCGGCCGAGACGTTGTCGGCCACGATGGCGGCCTCCACGGCGCTGTCTTGCAGCATGGAGGCGCGTGCACTCCAGTAATCCACCGCCGTGAGCGCCAGCACCACCGTGAGCAGTGCCAGCCCAGCCGTCCAGATGCCCGTGACGACCAGCTTGGACGACAGCAGCAGCGGCTGCAACTGCAGGGCCACGGTGGATGTGGGGGATGCCTTGCTTTTCATCGGGAGCCTTTGGCCAGGCGCAGCAGCCGGGAACTGATGGTGAGGCCGGCCTTGGTGGCCGCTTCGGGGTGGATGTGGAACACCACGCGCCCTTCGGATTGCGCCAGCACGATCACGATGTCGGGGTCCACAAACGTCATGTCGTCGGCAATCGTCAGCACGCCGTGGCCCTGCGGTGCGGCCCGCAGAGCGCGCAAGACACGTTCGGCATCAGGGTTGTGCACGATCAGGGCTTCGCACTCCGGCAGGGTGGCGGCTTCCAGGTGCCGGATCTTGATGGTCTGGCCCCGGGTGGTCTGCTTGTTTTCCAGCGCCGTGAGCGAGCGCTTCAACGGGCTGAAAGGCGATACACAGACGGTGAACTCGTTGCCGCTTCCCTGCTTTTCGGGCCATTCGATGAACTGGATGAAGTTGAAGATGTAGGCCGCCTTCAGGTCCTGCTCTGCCACAGGCTCTGCGCTGTGCACCGCAGTCCAGGCGCCGCACAGCAGGCCCAGCCACCACAGTGGCTTGCCGCAGGAGCGCAGGAAGGTGTGCATGGCTCAGAACGCGTAAGTGAGCTTCACGCGGAAGGTGCGCCCGTCCTGCCGCAGGGCGTCGTCCCGTATTTCCAGCGATGTGGCGCTGTAATGCCGCTGGTTGAACAGGTTGTAGATGCCCAGCGACACATCCACCTGCGAGATGCGCATGGAATAGTTCACATTGGTGAGGAGGTGCCCCGGCAGGTTGGTTCCTCTGGAGGTGCTGCGTGGCCCCACGCCAATGGCTTCGATGGCATAACGGCCCCGGCCCCAGGCGCTGGTGGGGGCTGCGCTCACCGTGTCAGACCACTGCGCTTTGAGCAAATGGCGGGGCGAGTTGCTCAGCGTGCCATCCACGGAAGAGTCGCGCGCCTTTTGCCAGCCATACACCAGGCGCAGGCGCTGCCCGGCTTGCCAGCGCTGCTCCAGCTCGGCTTCCACGCCGTGCACTTTGACCGAGCGCGTGTTGTCCAGCAGGAAGCGGTCGATGCTTGCTGCAGCGCTCATCGAAATGAGGTCTTTCACTTCAGAGCGGAAGGCCGTCAGCAGGTAGCGTGTGCCGCCGGAGGGGGCGTGCTCCAGCGCCAGCTCGGTGGTGCGCACACGCTCCGAGCGGACATGCGGGCTGTCCACAATGCCGCCGGGCATGTCCACGCGGTAGTCGCGCTCGTATGCGTTGGGTGGCCGGTAGGCGGTGCCGTGCAGCAGCTTGATGGCGGTGGCCGGGTTCCACCAGTACACCAGCCCCAGCCGCGGGTTCAGCGTGCCGGAGCTGCCCGTCTGCTTGCCCCAGCGCAGGCCGGTGTGCAGCGTCAGGTTGGGTTGCAAGGCGAATTCGTCCTGCACATACACGCCTGCCACGTCGCCTGTGCGCCGGGCGTTCAGGTACTCGGCCGGTGGGTCCAGGTCGGCGTTGGTCTGGGTGATGCGCGTGTCGCGCCGGTAGTCCAGGCCCCACACCAGCTTGTGGCGTGCCAGGGCGGTGCTCACCCACTGCAATTCGCCGCCCCACCACTGCCCGGTGCCCACGTCGCGGTTGATGGTGAGCGGTGGGTAGTCGTACACATAGTCGCCCACGTACTGGTAGCGCGCTGCGTGGGCACGGCCGGTGAAGGCCAGCGTGGGCGAGACCTGCGCGGTGTACTCGGCTGCCAGGCGGGTGCTCTGGTCGGTGAACTGGGAGCGCGGGTCGTTGAACACCTGCGAGAACGCGGCCGTGGGCACGCCCTTGTGGCGCTCGGCATGTGCCAGGGTCAGCGCCAGGCCATCGCGGCGCATGCGGGCAAACAGCTGGGTGCTGCGGTCAAAGTCCAGCCCCTGGGCCACGCCGTGGTTGCTGTTGGGGGCGTCGTAGCTTGGGAAGTAAAGGTCTGCGCCCCGGCGCGTGGCCCGGGTGGCTGCCACCAGCCAGTCGCCGCCGTAGGCATCCACGGTGCCCACCGACAGGCGCGCCTTGGCACTGCCCTGGCTGCCCGCTTCCACAGCCACCTGGGGCCCGGGCAACTGGCGCCCGTCGCGCGTGATGACGTTGACCACGCCAAAGAAGGCGTTGGCCCCGTACACCGCCGAGCCCGGCCCGGAGACAAACTCCACCCGCTCGATCAGGTCCAGATCTATCGGGAAGTCGGTGCCAATATTGGCCTGGTCGTAGAGGTTGTCGTTGAGCCGCACCCCGTTGACCAGCAACAGCACGCGCGTGTTGTAGTCGCCCGGCGTGGCAAAGCCCCGGGTGCCCAGGTAGTGGTAGGCGCGGTCGTAAGACACATACAGCCCGCGCATGCTGGCCAGCACCTCGGCCAGTGAGCGGTAGCCAAAAAGGCGGATGTCCTCGGCGGTGACCACGCTGACGGTCGCCGGGGCTTCTAGCGCGGTTTGTGCGTAGCGGCTGGCGGTGGTCACCTGCATCTGCATCAACTGTTCCAGTGGCAGATCGACCATGTCTGCCTGCGCATAGGCGCTGGTGATGCCAGCGAGCAGCCAGGAAATGACCAGGGGCCGCAGCGTGCGCTGGCGAGGGGGTGAGCCTCGTTTCATGGGCGTTGCACAGTCAGTGGCTGGCCGGGGGTCTGTCAAACAGAGTCAAACAGGGCGGCTGGCTAGTAGAAAAACATTTTTATCAAAATTTTCAAAATTGTAGCAAGTGACCCGTGCGTGCCTTGCTGCATACCCGTGTTGTAACTGAATGTGGGAGGCTTGCCGCGAATGCAGGCCCCAGTAGCCACAACTTAGGGATGGCTGAGAGGAACGCGTTTTTAGGCGAAAAGCGCTTCTAACGCTTGTGGGTCAAGCGCCAGCAGCTATCAAAATGATACTGATTTGTGCCACCGGCCGCCGCAAAGCGGGGCGCAGTCAGCTGCTGGTTTGCCGGGGGTGGCCGAGCGCGCGCGCGGCCTTGCGGTACAGCGGGCACCACACCACCAGGTACAGCACCACCGCGCTGGCGGCCAGGGTCAGGCTGGGGCGGGTGGCCTCCCAGGCGAATTGCCAGGCCCAGTAGGCGTCGGCAAAGCCCACCAGCACAAAGGTGCCCAGCCCGGCTTCGGACCCTTCGGCCAGCCACACGGCCACCGACACGGTGGTGTGCAGCGCCACGGCCAGCAGGCTCAGCAGGGCATGCAGCGCAGACGCGGCCAGCGGACGCTGTTCCAGCCAGTGCACCAGACCCCGCGCGCTGGCGGGGTGGCCCACGGCGCTGCGCAGCACGGTGCCCAGCAGCCACCAGGCCCATGGCGTGGCTGCGCGCCCGTGCGGGGTGCCTGGGTATGGGTGGCGCGGGGCTTCTGCGGGGGGCTCTGCGCGGCGCTCTGCTTGCACTGAGCGTGGTGCGGGGATGGCCGGTGCGCTGGCAGCGGGCTGTGCCTGGGTAGCCTGGTCCAGGGCCATGACCATGGCGGGTGGAACGTCCTCAGGCCGCTTCACGCCCACGCGCAGTGCCACGGCGTAGTGGGCGGGCGTCATCAGCCGCTTGGGCACCCAGCGCACCGTGGCAGGGTCCGCTGCCAGGGCTGCGTCCACCATGGCGGGGGTGATGCGCGCACGCGGCATATCGGCCAGGGTTTGCGGGTGCAGCGCCAGCTGGTGGATGAGGGTGGCTTCGTCGGCATGGCCCATGTGCCAGCGCGCCAGGGCGGTGAGCCAGCCCGTGTCTTCTGTGGGGCCCCATGCGGGCCGGTAGGGCGACTGCAGCGACAGCACGCTGCAGGCCGCCAGCGCCGCCAGCGCGGTGTGGCCCAGCGCCTGGTAGGCGCGGGCCAGCACGTAGTGGGCGTGCTGGGGCGCTGGCACATGCGGCAGGCCCCGCAGGGCGTCGGCAATGGCCGCCTGGGGTTGGTTCACGGCCAGTTGGGCCCAGGCCCGCGCCACATGCCAGGCGCTGCCCTCGCGAGGTGCGCCCTGCTCGCGGGCGCGGTCCAGGTCGTTGTCGATCAGCGCGGTGGTCACTGCCACGGCCAGTTCGGTAGGCACCTGGGGGAACATGTCGGGCTGGTCTTCCAGCGCGGCCACGCACACTTCCAGGCTGCGCAGTGGCGGGGGAATGTCTTGCAGCGTCAACCCGTTCGCCTGTGCCGATGCCAGGCACAACGCTGGCGTGACCAGTTCTGCAGGCACATGCCGGATGAGGCGGCCGTTGGCGTGCAGCACGGCGCGCTGGGCCAGCGCGGGCGTGATCTGGCTGGGGGCCAGGTGCGCCAGGTTGGCGATGTCAGCGTCCAGCGCCGCCTGCTCCAGGGCATCGGTGCGCAGCCAGCGGGGCACATCGCACAAAGGCACACCGGCCCGTACCGCGTGCAGCGCCTGTTCTGGCGTGAGCAGGCAGCCCCACACGGGCGCCGTGGGCTGCGCCAGGGGCTGGGTGCAGCGCTCATCCCGCGCGTCCCAGGTGGGGTCGCCCGCGTACAGTTCGCGGGCCAGCAGCAGGGCGTCGCGGGTCATGCAGTGGGGCGGGATCTGCACCGCCACCTCCACACCCCGGCGCAGCAGGGCCTCCAGCCGCGCAGGGGTTTGCAAGGCAGCAGGCACCTGGGCCAGTGCGGCGGGGTGGGCTTGCAGGGCAGCATCGACCATGGCGTCGTCCAGCCACGCGGCGGGCATCTGGCCCAGGGCTTGCGGCTGGTTCAGCACAGTGGCCAGCCACGCTGCGCGGGTGGTGGGCGCCTCGGTGCTTTCTGCCTCCTTGGCGGTGTCCAGCAAGGGGGCGGCGGTGTGCGCCAGCACCGCATCGCGCGCGTGCTGTGCGGCCAGCAGAGCGTCCACGCTGGGGGCGGCCATCAACCACAGCGACCACCAGGCGCCGCTTTCGTCGGCACCGGTCTGCGGGTAGAGGCTGATCCACAGCGCATTCGCTTCCGGCAGGTGCACCCACTCGCCGCTGGTGGGGCTGGGGGCCAAGGGGGTTTGCAAAGGCCGCCGCCATGCGGCCAGGGGCGTGCCCAGGCTCTGCGCGGGCGCTGCGTGTTCGGGGTCGGGGTCGGCCACGCCCCACTGCGCTTGCAGGTGCTGCACCAATGCCTGCCGGGCGTGGGCCAGTGCGTCGTGCAAGCTTGCCTCCATGAACGGGTAGGCCTTGCGCTGTGCTGGGCCCAGGTGGGTGTGCACCACGCGTTGCTGGGCCAGGGGCTGTGCTGCGTATGGCTCTTGCGCCTGGGCCCATGCGTGCAGGCGGCTTTCGGCTTCGTGTGCCAGTGCCGTGGCGGCGGGGACGATGTGGTCCAGGCCTTCCAGGTGTTCCAGCCAGTCTGCCGCGTGGGGCTGGAAAAACGCGCGTGGCGCGCGGTGGCTGGCGGCGACTGGGCTGCGCCACAGAATCTGATCTTGCGCGTTGCAAAAAATGACTTGTCCGCCGTCATAACGGGCGCGCCAAACCACCTGCCCTTCCCTGTCGATCCACACCACCTGCCCATCGCTGGCCAGAAAGGGCACCAGCGCGGTGTCGGGCTGGGTGGGGGGAATGGAGCCATCGCTCTGCGTCAGCGGCTCCCGCAGGCCTTGCGGTGCAGGCACCAACCGGCCGTCGGTGTGCAGCAAGCCCCAGGGGTTGGCATCGGGTGATGTCGCACTGGCAAGCCTTGCCACAGCGCATTCCAGCTCGGGCTGAAAGTCGGTGGCGTAGCTCAGCGCCGGGCCTGGCAGCGGGGCGCCGTGCAGGTCAAAAAAACGTGTTTCGTGGGTACGGTCTGCCACCAGCCCGCACGCCATCTGGTGCGACAGGCCCTGCCCGCCCCGCACCGCCACCTTGCCCCGCGTGTTCAGGTAGCCGCAGGGGCCTTCACCCGTGGCGGCGTCGGCGTAGTAGGCCAGCGCTTCGCTGTTGAAGGCATCCATGCGTGCGTGGCAGGGCTGCAGCACCCATTGCCCCTGCGCGTTGATGAGGCCCCAGGTCTTGCCGTTGGCCGACACCGCTGCCACGGCCTGTTCGTCGAAGCTGTGCGCCTGCGCAAAGCGCGGCGCCACCACCCACTGGCCCCGGTGGTCCACATAGCCCCACAGCGGCAGGTCGCGGTCGGGGTCCCAGGGCTGGGCGGGGGCCAGCCCCACCGCGCCAAAGTTGCCCAGGTCGGCAAACGTGGCGGCGCAGGTGAACTGGCCTTGCAGGTCGATGATGCGCCAGGCATGCGGCCCTGTCTTGACGGCAGCCAGGCCATTGCGCAGAGGGCGTGCGTCGTCAAACTGCGGCGCAATCACTTCCTGGCCCAGCAGGTTGAGGTAGCCCCAGCGGCCAGCCCGGCAAAAGCGGGCCACGCCGTCTTCAGTAAAGCCGCGCGCGTTGTCCAGCGTGGGCGGCACCAGCCACTGGCCCTGTTCGTTGATGTAGCCCCAGCCCCCGTCGTGCGCCTGCGCCGCGCTGATGAAGCCGCCGTGCGGCGTGCTCTCAAACTCCACCACCTGGCGCAGCGCGGGCTGGGGCGCGATGGCGCGGTCGGCATGCACGATGAGCAGCGCGTACGCCTGGCGGTCCGCGTCCAGCGGGACCTTGGCCAGGCAGGGCGTTGCCGGGGCGGTCTGGGTCATCGGGTTGGGGTCCTCCGGGCGGCATCGTAGCCAGCGCCCGCCGCCGCCGTGGTAACCATTTGCACCCGTAGGCAAGAACCCGACACCTGGGCACCTCACCCCCAGTGCACCTCACGCCTCAGGCTCAGTGATTTCAATGAAAAAGGCCTCCAGCGCTTATGGGGTAAGCGCCAGCAGCTATCAATTAAATAGCAGAGGTATTTGTGGCGTGGCCGCCATTGCACGGGGGGTTGCTTTCACCGCGCTGGCGGCCTGGGCGTTGTGGGCCTGCCGGGCCAGCCATTGCGCCAGGGTTTTGCGCGTGCAGCGCTGCACGGCTTGCAGCTGCGCAAAGTCGGCGGTGGGCAGCTGCCACTGGGTGGTCAGGTCGTGCTGCATGCGGGCCAGCAGCGCGGCGGCCATCTCGGCATCGGCCAGCGCCCGGTGGGCGCGCTCGGCACGCGGCAGGCCCAGGTGCTGCACCAGCGGCCCCAGCTTGTGCGTGGGGGCATCGGGGTACAGGCGGCGCGACAGCAGCACCGTGCAGGCAAAAGGCTGCGGCGCGGGCACATCGGCGAGTTGCAGCTCGGCCTGCCAGAACTTGCTGTCAAACGACGCGTTGTGCGCCACCATGGGCGCCTTGCCCACAAAGCGCGCCGCATCGCGCATCACGGCGTCAGCACTGGGCGCATCCTGAAGCATGGCGTTGCTGATGCCCGTCAGCTCGGTGATGAAGGGCGGAATCCACGCCCCGGTTTTCATCAGGCTTTGAAAACGGTCCACCACCTGGCCGCCCTCCAGCAGCACGATGGCCACCTCGGTCGCCCGCGCACCCTGGCTGGGCGACATGCCGGTGGTTTCAAAGTCGATGACAGCAATGGGGGGCATGGGGGAAGGCAGGCAAACGCAAGGGGCTGGCCCCAAGGGTACAACGGCCGGCCTTCGGCCCGGCGGGCGGGGTGTGCAGGGGCGCTGTCCGCCCCGGTGGGCTCGTCGCCTCAGGGCATCGCCAGTTCCTTGTGCTCACCCAGGCTGCGCGGTGGTTCGCCGCTAACCACGGCCTTGGCCATCTTGAACAGCTGGGTGATCTTGGCTTCGTCCACATCCCAGTACTCAGCGTGGCGCACGCGCACCACCAGCAGGGCCAGGTCCGGGTCCGACACGCCGCCTGGGAACCAGGCCTGCGCAGCGGGCGACCACAGCGCTTCTTTCAGCGCCATGTCGTCTGAAAAACGTGCCTGGCCTGACAGCGAAACATAGCTGTCTGCGCTGGGGTCGGCATACGAGACATTGACCTCCCCGTCGGTGAGCAGGCGCTCGTACAGCTCGCCCGATTGGGGAATGAAGAAATACAGTTCGCCCTTCTCATCCACCTTGCGGTTCTGCGTGGTCAGCGGGTGGGCGTGCAGCATGCCCGATGACGTGCGGTGGGTGAGCATGGCGAAACGAATGTCTTTGATGAGCTTCCAGAGCGTTTCGTGGGCGGGGGAATCGTGTGTCATGGGCAGGTGCCTCCAGCGGTGTCAAAGGGATGGTGCGTGGCGATGGCCAGGCACTTCAATGCACTGTAGGAGGCAGCGCGGCGCAGCGGCGTCGGCAGCCCGCGCGCCTGCCTGTGGGGCGTTGTCTGACACCTGCGCACACCCCGTGGCAGTGGCCTGCGCTGTCAGGCCTTCTTCAAAAACTCTGACTTCAGCAGCATGCTGCCCAGGTCCGTTTTGCAGTCCACGTTGTGGCCGTCGGCCCCATCGACCAAGCGGATGCTCTTGATCTTGGTGCCCTTCTTGAGGGTGGACGACGAGCCCTTGACCTTGAGGTCTTTCACCAAAATCACCGCGTCGCCATCGGCCAGCGGGTTGCCATTTGCATCACGTACGGCATCACGCACGATGCCTTCGCCTGCATCGGCGTCGGTGTCTGCCGTGTCGGCCACCTGGGGCCATTCAAACGCGCAGTCGGGGCACACGTAGTTGCTGCCATCGGGATAGGTGTTTTCCAGGCCGCATTGGGGGCAGGCAGGCACGGTGTGGGGCATGGGGTTCTTTCTGGTTGTCGTGGTGAAACGGGGTGGCGACTTTACAGCGCTCACAGCGGCGCGCGTTGCTCCAGCGCAAACGGCGGCAGCCCTTTGAGCAGGCGCTGCCCGTAGCTGGTGCGCGTGAGGCGCTTGTCGTAGCAGTACACATGCGCCATGTCTTCTTCGGTGCGGATGGCGCGGCCCACCCATTGCGCCAGCCGAATCGCCGTGGCGGGCACCACCAGTTCGCTGAACGGGTCGCGCCCCACGGCGCGCAGCCATTCGGCGCGGGCCTCGCCCACGGGGTCGTCGGGCGGGGCAAAAGGCAGCTTGGTGATGAAGACCGATTCGCACAGGCGCCCCGGCAAGTCCAGCCCTTCGCCAAACGACTGCATGCCGAAGATGACCGAGGGCTCGCCGTTCTCCACCCGCTCGCGGTGGCGGCGCAGCAGCTGCGTGCGCGGCAGCGCGTTCTGCACCAGTACCACGCTGCGCATGGCGGTGGGCAGCGCGTCCACCGCCTGGCGCATCTGCTCGCGCGAGGTGAACAGCACCAGCGCGCCGTATTCCACGCGGGCAATGTCGTGCAGCAGCGCATCGACCATTTCGGCAGTGAACTGCGCGGCGTTCTTGGGGTCGGCGCGGGTCTCTGCCGCAATCAGCGTGCCCTGCGCGGCGTAGTTGAAGGGGCTGGGCACTTCCAGTGTTGTGGTTGCCTCGTCGCCATGCAGACCCGCCTCGCGCAGAAAGAAATCAAAGTGCCCGCAGCTGGTGAGCGTGGCTGAGGTGAGCACCGCGCCGCGCACCGCGCTCCACAGGTGGTTGCGCAGCGTGGTGCCAGGCAGGATGGGGCTGGCGTGGGCTTTGACCACGATGAAGTCGCCATCCATCTCCAGCGTGAACCATTTGGCAGCGGGAACAAACGTGTGATCAGCGCCCTCGGGCGCGTCCTGCAGCAGCAGTTGCGCGGTGGCGTGCAGCTCTTCCAGGCGCGGGGCCAGCATGCCGATCTGCGCGTACAGCGTGGACAGGCGCTTGGCCTCGTCCGGCTTGTCTCGCATCTCGGCGCGCAGGGCCTTGCTGATGGCGCGCAGGGCTTCCAGAAAGCCCTCGGCGCTGGCCGCGAGAAGCCCCAACGGTGCAATGAGTGGTTCAGGCAGTTCGCCGCGCGGCACCCGCACGCGCGCCGGGCCCCAGGTGTCCTTCTGGCTCTTGAGCTGGGCGCCATACACGTCCATCACGATGCGCGCCAGGTCTTGCAACGTTTGCCGCAGCTGGGCCGAATGCTTGGGGATGTCGGCAATCTCTTCCACCTCCAGCAGTGCCCCAATGCGCAGGCCCCGGCTGGCAAGGCGCTCGATCCAGGTGATGCGCGACAGGTCCATGCTGCACGCGAATTGATCCAGAGCGGTCGATGGCAGATGGTGGGCTTCGTCCAGCACCAGCAGGCAGTTGTCCAGCTCGGGCAGCACGCGCGCGCCCAGGGACGACAGCAGCAAATCGTGGTTGGCCACGATCACTTGCGCACCCACCAGCTCCTTGCGCTTGTCGTAGTAAGTGCACTGGCTGAAGGCCGGGCAGTGCTTGCCCGTGCACGACGCACCCTCGGCCGCCACGGGGCTCCACACTTCCGGTTCGGGGGGCGTATCGAGGCTGTCGCGGTCGCCATCCCACGCGCCTTTGGCCAGCGTCTGCGCCATCGTGGAATAGAACTGGATGCGCGCCTCGGTCTCATGCCGGGGGCGCTTGGCGCGGGCGGCGGCTTCTTCCTCGGCAAACAGGTCGTCTTCGCCCTCTTCTTCTGCCTCGCCATGGCCTGCGAGGCGGTCGAGCTTGAGCTTGCACACATAGCGCCCGCGCCCTTTGGCCAGCGCAAACTTGAAGGGCTGCGGCATCAGCGCGGCCAATGCAGGCAGGTCCTTGTTGACCAGTTGCTCCTGCAGCGCCACCGTGGCGGTAGAGATCAACACCCGCGTGCCCCGCGCCAGCGCCAGCGCAATGGCGGGTGCGCAATACGCCAGCGACTTGCCCACGCCCGTGCCCGCCTGGATGACGGCGATGGAGCGCGTGGGCGCGGGCTCGCCACTTTCTTCGTCCACCTTGCCCAGCGTGGCGCTGCTGAAGGTGCGCGCCACCTGCTCGGCCATCAGCCTCTGCCCGGCGCGGCTGCGGAAACCTTCGGTGGCGCTGACCACCGCATCAAACGACTGCAGGGCCGCCTGGGCCCATTCTGTAGAAGACATAACCACCTGCTTTGAGGGGTGAGAGTGTGGCACGGCCGGGGAATTTTTACTGTATGCATGCAAGGGGTATCTATTTAGCTCCAGTGACGTGAGAATAGCTGGATGGAAACCCAGAT